>JBKQKT010000296.1:0-4313 GCA_052147365.1 Candidatus Korobacteraceae bacterium
CTTCACAACGCCCGCAAATCCACGGCCCTTGCTGGTCGCTACCACATCCACGAACCTCTCACCTTCAAAAATGTCCACCAGCACTTTGTCGCCGGTCTTGGTTCCGTCCTGGCCTTCGCCGTCTACCGCGATTGTCACTTCGCGCAGGAAACGCATCGGCGGCAGACTGTGCTTGGCGAAATGTCCCTTCATCGCCTTCGTCAGCCGCGACTCCTTGGTGAACTCCACCAGACCGATCTGGGCGGCGTCGTAGCCGTCCTTGGCGGTGGTCTTGCGCTGCGTGACAAAGCACGGGCCTGCCTGCAGCACCGTGACCGGGTGAACGTCACCCTTGTCATCGAAGAGCTGCGTCATGCCGACTTTCTTGCCGAGAATTCCGTTGACTGCCATTGTCGTTTCCTTAACTCTGCTTCCTCGTTGCTGCCGTTTGCTGCGACAGGGGCTTGCGCCACGGGAGCTTTGTTTTGCCTGGTACTAGCACTTGGTAGTTAGCTATTGGCCAAGTACCAATCACCAATTACTTACTTGTGCTCCTTGCCAAAAGCCTTGATCTCCACATCCACACCCGCCGGAAGCTCGAGCTTCATCAGCGCGTCCACCGTCTGCTGTGTGGGCTCGAGAATGTCGAGCAGGCGCTTATGAGTGCGAATCTCAAACTGCTCCCTCGACTTCTTGTCCACGTGCGGGGAACGCAGCACGCAGTACTTGTTCTTCACAGTGGGCAGCGGAATCGGCCCCGCAATTTGTGCCCCCGTGCGCTTCGCCGTGTCCACGATTTCGCCGGTGGACTGGTCGAGAATGCGATAGTCGTATGCTTTCAGCCGGATGCGGATTCGTTCTTTGCCAATCACGTTGTCATCTCTCAAAGATCTTGTTCTAGGCTCATCGCCCGGCGGTCTCTGCCGCGGTTCAGGAAAAAGGGGCGGCCAAAGTCGCCCCCAGAAAAGTTACGCAATAATCTCAGTGATGGTGCCGGCGCCCACGGTGCGTCCGCCTTCGCGGATGGCAAAGCGTAAGCCCTTCTCCATCGCCACCGGCGTGATCAACTCGATCTCCAGCGCCACGTTGTCTCCGGGCATCACCATCTCGGTGCCCGCCGGCAGCGTCGCCACACCCGTCACGTCCGTCGTGCGGAAGTAAAACTGCGGCCGGTAGCCCTTGAAGAACGGCGTGTGCCGCCCACCTTCTTCCTTCGACAGCACGTACACCTCGCCCTTGAACTTGGTGTGCGGCGTGATCGAGCCCGGCTTGGCCAACACCATGCCGCGTTCCACGTCTTCCTTCGCCGTGCCGCGCAGCAGCAGGCCGGCGTTGTCGCCCGCCATGCCTTCGTCCAGCTGCTTCTTGAACATTTCCACGCCGGTCACGACCGTCTTGCGGGTCTCGCGGAAGCCCACAATCTCCACGTCCTCGCCCACCTTCACCTTGCCGCGCTCGATGCGGCCCGTCACTACCGTGCCCCGCCCCTGGATCGAGAAGATGTCTTCGATCGGCATCAGAAACGGCTTGTCGATGTCGCGCGCCGGCAGCGGCACGCTCTTGTCCACCGCGTCCATCAGCTCTTCGACCTTGGCCTCCCACTGCGCCTCGCCGTTCAGAGCACCCAGAGCCGAGCCCCGCACCACCGGCAGATCATCACCCGGGAAGTTGTACTTGTTCAGCAGCTCGCGGACTTCCATCTCCACCAGGTCGATCAGCTCGGGATCTTCCACCGCATCGCACTTGTTCAGGAACACCACGATGTAGGGCACCCCGACCTGCCGCGCCAAGAGCACGTGCTCCTTGGTCTGCGGCATCGGCCCGTCGGTCGCCGCCACCACCAGAATGGCGCCGTCCATCTGCGCCGCGCCGGTGATCATGTTCTTGATGTAGTCAGCGTGGCCGGGACAATCCACGTGCGCGTAGTGCCGGGCTGCCGTCTCGTACTCCACGTGCGCTGTGGCAATGGTGATGCCGCGCTCGCGCTCTTCCGGCGCGTTGTCGATGGAGTCGAAGGAACGGAACGCGATTTTCGGGTTGTTCTTGCCCAAAACCTTGGTGATGGCGGCCGTCAACGTGGTCTTGCCATGATCGATGTGCCCGATCGTGCCCACGTTTACGTGCGGCTTGCTGCGATCAAATTTCTCTTTCGCCATAAGAGCTCCGTATTTCTGGCCGGGGCTAAAGCCCCGATGTTTATTACCGCTTAGTCGGCACGACTAAAAGTCGTGCCCTGACACAAATCACTTCGTCCCTGCCGGACTTCTGCCCTGCACCTTGGCCACGATTTCTTCGGCCACCGCACGCGGCGCTTCTTCGTAACGCGAGAAGTGCATGGAAAACGTTGCCCGACCCTGCGTGTTCGAGCGCATGTTGGTCGCATAGCCGAACATCTCGGCCAGCGGAACCATCGCCTTAATCACTTGCGATCCGGCGCGGTGCTCGATGCCCTCAATGCGGCCGCGGCGGCTGCTCAGGTCGCCGATGATCGTGCCCATGTACTCTTCAGGCACAACTACTTCCACCGACATTACTGGTTCCAGCAGCACCGGACTGGCCTTGCGCGCGGCTTCCTTGAACGCCATGGAGCCGGCGATCTTGAAGGCCATTTCATTCGAGTCCACATCGTGATAGCTGCCGTCGTAGAGCGTAGCTTTCACATCCACCATTTCGTAACCGGCGAGAACCCCGCCTTCCATGGCTTCTTTAATGCCCTGGTCAACCGGCTTAATGAACTCTCTCGGAATCACGCCCCCGACAACTTCATTGATGAATTCGTAGCCCTTGCCCGGCTCGTTAGGCTCGAGGCGAATCTTCACGTGACCATACTGGCCGCTGCCACCGGTCTGGCGGATATACTTGCCTTCCGCCTGTGCCTGCTTGCGGATGGTCTCGCGGTAGGCCACCTGTGGCTTGCCAACATTGGCCTGCACGTTGAACTCACGCATCATGCGGTCCACGATGATCTCCAAGTGGAGTTCACCCATGCCGCTGATGATGGTCTGCCCGCTGTCGGGGTCGGTGTTGACCTTGAATGTCGGGTCTTCCTGCGCCAGCTTGCCCAGCGCGACGCCCATTTTTTCCTGGTCGCCCTTAGTTTTGGGCTCGACGGCAACAGAAATCACTGGCGCTGGAAATTCGATCGACTCCAGCACGATGGGGTGTTTCTCGTCGCAGATGGTGTCGCCGGTAGTGACGTTTTTCAGCCCGACGCAGGCGCAGATGTCGCCCGCATAAATCTCGGTGATGTCCTCACGCTTGTTAGCGTGCATCTTCAGCAGGCGGCCGATGCGCTCGGTGCGCGAGCGTCCGCTGATGTATACGCCGTCGCCCTGTTTGAGATGACCGGAATAAACACGGATGAAAGTGAGCTGGCCAACGAACGGGTCGGTCATGATCTTGAACGCCAGCGCGGAGAACGGGGCCTTGTCGTCCGCCGGACGCTCAATCTCTTTCCCTGTTTCCGGGTCCTTGCCAATGACTGGAGGAACGTCCAACGGCGAAGGCAGATAATCAATGACCGCATCGAGCAACGGCTGCACACCTTTGTTCTTGAAAGCGGTTCCACAGATCACCGGGAACACTTTCATCTTCAGAGTGGCGCGGCGCAAAGCGGCTTTCAGTTCGGCCTCGCCGATGGCCTCACCTTCGATGTACTTGTGCATCAGCTCGTCCTGGTCGTCGTTTTCGACGACCGTTTCGACGAGAATCTGATGGTAAGCCTGGGCCTTCTTCTTTAACTCCTGCGGGATCTCTTCGATCTCGTATTCGGATCCCATGCTTTCGTCGTTCCACAGAATGGCCTTCATGGCCATCAGGTCGATGACGCCTTTGAACTTGTCTTCCTGGCCGATCGGGAGCTGAATGGCAACGGGACGGGCATTCAGGCGCTTGCGGATGGTGTCGACGGCATGCTCGAAATCGGCGCCCATCTTGTCCATCTTATTAATGAAGCAAATGCGCGGCACACCGTACTTATCGGCCTGCCGCCATACGGTCTCGGATTGCGGCTCGACGCCATGCACAGCGTCAAACACCGCGCAGGCGCCGTCGAGTACGCGGAGCGAGCGCTCCACCTCGGCGGTGAAGTCCACGTGGCCGGGCGTATCAATAATGTTGATCCGATAGTCGTTCCAGAAGCAGGTGGTGGCCGCCGACGTGATGGTGATGCCGCGCTCCTGCTCCTGCGCCATCCAGTCCATCGTTGCGGTACCTTCATGGACCTCGCCAATACGGTGCGTGCGTCCTGTGTAGAACAGGATGCGCTCCGTGGTGGTGGTCTTACCGGCATCGATGTGGGCCATGATGCCGATATTCCTGCAACGCTCTAATGG
>JBKQKT010000297.1:0-10071 GCA_052147365.1 Candidatus Korobacteraceae bacterium
GCCGGATCGACCAGCACGAGCGCTTTTTTGACGCCCATAGTGTTCACTAGCCTGAGGTCGTCGTTATGGGTGTGACCCGCAAAACTGGCGAGGACGGTGCCTTGAAACTTCTCCAATAAGTTGTCGAACTGCTCAGTCCAGGTCGGAGCCCACATGGGGACAATGGTATCTCCACACGAGATATTCGCCGATGGAGCAGTCGCCTCCGACGCCGCTACACGCCTCTGAGTGGTCATATAGCCATCGATGCCGGGCGGAATATGAAACATCAGCCATACCGTTTCGTTCGCCTCTTTTGCTTTTGCGAGGTTCGACTCCAGCCATCCCATGAGATCAGTGGGCGCATTGGAGGGCACCGCGGCGCAGTCCTGCCGGAAACTTGTGGAGTGGTAGTTGTTAGAGAAAAAGACAGTGTTGAGGGAAAGGATGCGAACCCCCGGAACCGTTGGATGGGGCACGTTGTAGCTGCCCAATGCCTTCCACTCCCCGATGAACGACTCGTCAGCTTTCGCGAGGTTTCGCGCCACGCTGGCCGTGTCGCTGAGAAATGCTCCGCCCGCCTGAATACTGTAATTGCCACAATCTTCATCGTTGTTGCCCGGCGTTACCAGAACCTTGGTATTGGGGAACCGTTTGCGAAACTGGAGCGCCAGAAACTCAACCGTCTTAAGCACAAACGCCCGGTAGTGCTCGGGATCGTCGTCGTGCGTGGCATTGCGGTAGGTTCTGGGAAATTCGTGCGCCAGCAGGTCCCCCGTGTACATCACGAAAGCGGGATGGGATAAGGTCTTGCGCATCTGGTCCAGGGCAGACTGCAACAGCCACCAATTGGTGTCCTGACCGTACGGGCTGAAGGCAGCCGGCTCTGTCCGTTGCAGAATCGCCTCCCACTGACTGGGATTGGCTGCTGCAAGTTCAGCCACCAGCGCCGGGTCAGCCATCGGATTGAAGTGAATATCCGAAGCAATCAGAAACTTGTCCCTCGAAACCATTTTGTCTTGCTGGGCATCAGCGACATGCACGCCCAATGCGGTAAGCAGCACCATCAGACAAAAGAGTTCCCCCAGGCTAACTTTGACGATCACCGCGAGGAACGCAGCAAGTTTTGGTGGAAGCATGTGCCCTCAAGCCTGGCGCACTAGTGTTTCTTCTTGCTGAGTATCCCAAGAATCTCCTGCAACCCTTGCCGGACCTTTTTGAGGCTGTCGGGCGAGCCTTTCCGGGATGGGAAGGGCAGGTCGGATTGCTGTCGAGTCGGCCTGGCTTCGGCTCGCAGATGCTGCCGCGCTCCGGCGATGGTGAATCCCTGGTCGTAAAGCAGCCGCTTAATGCGAAGAACGTTCTCGACGTCACGCTGCCGGTACATTCTCTGCCCGGTACTGCTCTTCACTGGCTTCAACATTGGGAACTCGGTCTCCCAGAAGCGGAGCACGTAAGCCGGCAAGCGGCAAATGCGGGAGACCTCGCCGATCCGAAAGTACAGCTTGTCGGGAATTACCGGATCGGAGGCACTGCTGCTTTTGCGGTGTTTTTTCTTTTCAACAGTCATAACAGAGGCACGGAGAGAACCGGATGGATACTTGTAGCACGAACAACAACGAGGAACAACAGTGGCGACGACGCCGGATTTATAACCGCGGTCCCGTTGGCGGCCAGAGCAGACCGCACCTGCAGATGCGAAAAAGCCCCCGCGAAAAGCAATCGCGGAGGCCAACTTTTGGACAAAAAATAAGCGAGGCCCACGCCTCGCGACAGTATTTACTTCTTTTTCTTCTTGGCTGCCTTCTTCGCGGCTTTCTTCTTCGTTGCCATTGGGTATTTCCTCCTTTTTGATTGAACCTTCTCCCTTAGAAGGTTGGGTAAACTGCCATAGCTGCCCCAAATATTGGATGAGCAGTATGTCTTACACAAGATATTGCGGTTACTGGGTGGGAATGTCAATACTTTTTTTGAAAAAAGTATTGCGCTAACGCCCGGTTTGGTGAATTGGTGAGAAATGTTTTGAAGCAAACCTTAGCGTGGTTGGCGTTTTCTGCGGCTGGTGCTTTCGTAGCAACTCAGGAGACAATTACCTGATGACCGATTTTCGCGCGCATTACATTGATGAAGCGTTCCGCAGCCTGCGCGGACATAAGCGCCTGGCCGACGGCGCCATCGCGCAGTTAGACGATGAGCAGTTCTTCAACGCGCCCGATCCCGAATCGAATAGTATTGCAATCGTCGTCAAGCACCTCGCGGGCAACATGCGCTCGCGGTTCACCGACTTTCTCACCAGCGATGGCGAGAAGCCGGACCGCAACCGCGACCGCGAATTTCTAATAGACAGCGATGCCAAGCGCGAGGAATTGCTCAGCTCGTGGGAGCAGAATTGGCAACTGGTTTTCGAGACTCTCAATTCGCTTCATCCCGACGATCTGGAGCGCACGGTAACCATTCGCGGAGAGCCCCATTCGGTGCTGCAGGCCATCAACCGGCAGGTGGCACATTACGCCTATCACGTCGGGCAGATCGTCTTGCTGGCTAAACACTGGAAAGGCGCGGGGTGGAAGACGCTGAGCGTTCCCAAAGGCCAGAGCGAGCAATACAACGCGAAAATGCCGAGGATGCAGAAGGCGAGATAGAAACTGGCAGCCGTTTTGCTGCTGTCGCCGCATGCTAAACTTGTGCGTTTGCCCACCATTGTTACTTCGTACTGGGCTGACGCGCCGCCGCGTCCTGCGGTGAGGGAGTCGTCCTCATGCCGAATACTATGATTGCTGTTGTGAAGCCTGGGCCCGTGCCGGGCACCGAGATCCGCGAAGTTCCCAAACCGCAAATTGGCCCGACCGACGTTCTGGTCAAGGTCAAGATGGCCTCCATCTGCGGAACCGATCTGCATATTTATCAATGGGATCAGTGGGCGCAGCGCCGCATTCATCCGCCGCTCATTCCTGGCCATGAGTTCTGCGGCACAGTCGAAGCTGTTGGCGACGAGGTCACCAGCGTGAAGGAAGGCGATTTTGTCTCCGCCGAGATGCACGTAGCTTGCGGCAAATGCCTGCAATGCCGCATCGGCGAAGCGCACATCTGCCAGCACGTGAAGATCATCGGCGTGGACGCCAACGGCGCTTTTGCGGAATACGTTGTCATCCCCGAGTCGAACATCTGGAAGCTCGATCCTTCCATCCCACAGGAGTACGCCTCCATTCTCGATCCACTGGGCAATGCCGTGCATACCGTGCTGGCGGGCGAGATCGCGGCCAAGAGCGTCGCCATTACCGGTTGTGGCCCGATCGGGTTGTTCTCCATCGCTGTGGCGCGCGCCTGCGGAGCCACGCAGATTTATGCCCTCGAAGTCAACGAACATCGCCGCAAGATTGCCCAGCAGATGAAGCCCGACTTCGTTCTGGATCCCACCAAGGACGACGTGTACGGCATCGTGATGGACAACACCGGCGGCACAGGCGTGGACGTGGTGCTGGAAATGGCGGGAAGGACCGACGCCATTCGAACAGGATTCAAGATTCTGCGTCTCGGTGGCCGCATGTCCCTCCTCGGAATTCCCTCCAAGCCCGTCGAACTCAATCTCGCAGAAGAAGTGATTTTCAAAGGCGTTACCGTGCAGGGCATCAACGGCCGTCGCATGTACCAGACCTGGTATCAGATGACCGCTCTGCTCAAGGCCAACAAGCTCGATCTGCATCCCGTTATTACGAACCGCATCGCGATGAAGGACTTCGCCTCCGGCATGGAGCTGCTGAAGACCGGCGAAGCCAGTAAGATTCTGGTGTATCCGAACGGGACGAAATAGCGATCGTTCCGGCGCTAAAATGTTCGTTCGCATTCGGAGTGACTCATGGCAACTACCCCCACTCGCACCAACCCGCTCTCCTTCCTCACCGATCAACTGAATGACCTGAAGCAGAAGGGCACCTACTTCCGGCTGCGTGTGCTCGAGGACGAGCAGGCGCCGGTGTGCACCTTCGACGGCAAGAAGGTCATAAACCTTGCTTCCAATAACTACCTCGGCCTGACCACGCATCCCAAGCTGCGCGAGGCCGCGCTGGAAGCGACGAAGAAGTACGGTGTCGGCTCGGGCGCGGTGCGCACCATCGCCGGCACCATGAGCATTCACATGGAGCTGGAAGAAAAGATCGCGCGCTTCAAGAACGTGGAAGCCTGCGTGGTCTTCCAGTCGGGATTTACCGCGAACGCGGGCACGGTGTCGGCCATTCTCGGCAAGGATGATTTCATCATCTCCGACGAGTTGAATCATGCCAGCATTATTGATGGCGCACGGCTGTCACGTGCCAAGATCAAGGTCTTCCGCCACAAGGATGTGGCGCACGCTGAAGGGCTGCTGAACGAGATCAAGAACGAACCTGGCCACAAGCTGCTCATCACCGACGGTGTTTTCTCCATGGACGGCGACATCGGCGCGCTGCCGCAACTGACCGAGCTGGCCGAAAAGTACGGGGCCATCATGATGGTGGATGACGCACACGCCTCCGGCGTGCTGGGCCGCAACGGGCGCGGAACAGTTGACCACTTCAAGCTGCACGGCCGCGTAGATGTGCAGGTCGGAACGCTGTCGAAGGCCATCGGGGCGCTAGGCGGCTACGTCTGCGGCAGGCGCGATCTTATCGAGTTCCTCTACCATCGCGGACGGCCATTCCTGTTCTCCACCTCCCATCCGCCCTCCGTTGCAGCTACCTGCATCGCCGCGTTCGACGTGCTGGAGCAGGAGCCGGAGCTCATTGAAAAGTTGTGGGAGAACACGCGCTACTGGAAGAAGGAGCTCGGCGGGTTGGGCTTCAACATCGGCGGCGTGAACACGCCGGCCAGCGAAACGCCGATCACGCCCGTTATCGTGGGCGACGGCCGTCTCATCATGGACTTCTCACGTGAACTGTTCAAAGAAGGAGTGATGGGAACAGGCATCGCGTTCCCGACAGTGCCGGAAGGCAAGGCACGCATCCGCACCATCATGACCGCGACCCACACACGCGAAGAGCTCGATCAGGCGCTGGAGATACTCAAGCGCGTGGGCAAGCGTATGGGAATTTTAGCCTGATGGCAAGCGCGGGACAGATCGTTCGGCCGCCGTGTCCCGTGTGCATTTCGGTGAGCCGGAACTGGTGGGCACTCGTTCCCCTAGCCCTCGCCTTCGCAGCGCTGGCGGCGCCTTATCTCCTTACACATGGCTCCCTAATTGGCCTGGCGCTACAGCAGGGTTTCGCCTTGGTCTGCCATCAGCGACCGGAACGGTCGCTCTGGCTTTTCGGAGGCAGCGTGGCTGTCTGCTCGCGGTGCCTGGGAATCTATCTGGGAGCGGCGTTCGGGCTGATATTCCGAACGACAAGGATTGTCGCTTTACGCCTGGTTATCGCCGCAGCCGCGCTCAACCTGCTCGACGCAGCTACCGAGTTGGCAGGGCTGCATGGCAATTGGCTGGGGGTGCGCTTGGGATTGGGATTTGCGTTGGGAACAAGCGCCGCACTGCTGATCTCATCTTCGACCAGCTTGTCTGGAATCACGCTTCGTGAACGACCTTGCCCCCGGCAATCGTCGCCACAACTTTTCCACTGAAGCTCCAGCCATCATACGGAGTGTTCTTCGATTTCGAGCGCGACTGCGAGGCATCGAAGGTCCACTTCTTTCTGGGATCGAAAATAGTCACGTCGGCATGCGCGCCCTTTGCCAGAGTGCCCCGCCCTTTCAGGCTGAAAATCCTCGCGGGATTCGATGACAGCAGCTCAACAACCCGCGACAACGGCAGCTTGAAGTGCTGATGCAGCACGGTAATGGCGATCGGCAGCGCGGTTTCCAGGCCGGTGATGCCGAACGCCGCCTTTTCGAACTCCACCTGCTTCTCGTGGAAGGCGTGCGGCGCATGATCGGTGGCAATGGCGTCGATGGTGCCGTCGAGGATGCCTTCGATCAGGGCGTCGCGATCGGCGGCGGAGCGCAACGGCGGATTCATCTTGTAGTTGGGGTCGAAATCGCCGACGTTTTCGTCAACTAACGTAATGTGGTGTGGCGTGACCTCGGCGGTGACGCGCAGCCCGGCCTTTTTCGCACGGCGCACCGCTTCCAGGGCCTCGCGCGTGGAAATATGCGCAACATGGACATGACCTTTGGTTGCCCGAGCGAGGGCGATGTCGCGCTCGACGATGCTCGCCTCGGCAGCATTCACCATGCCATGCACGCCCAGGCGGAACGAGGTCGCTCCGAAGTTCATCGAGCAGCCCACCGTCATGCGCGTGTTCTCGGCGTGCTGTACTACTGGTATCTTCAGCCGGGCAGCGGCGCGCAAGGCATCGCGCATCAGCCGGTCGTCAAGAATCGGCTTGCCATCATCGGTCACGGCCACCGCTCCGGCCCTCTTGAGCGCGGCAAAGTTCGTCAACTTTTCCCCCAGGCTTCCGACGGTTGCCGCTGCGATGGGAAAGACGTTGACCAGCGCGCCACGTTCCGGAGACTGCATCCAGCGCGTGATCTCCGGCGAATCGTTTACCGGCACGGTATTGGGCATGGCGCAGACGGAAGTGAATCCGCCGGCTGCCGCCGCGGCGGTTCCGGTGGCGATGGTCTCCTTGTGCGCCTGTCCGGGCTCGCGCAGGTGCACGTGCAGATCAATGAACCCCGGTGCGACGATGCATCCCTTCGCGTTAAAGCTCCGCTTGGCTTGGCCGCGCAGCTTTCCCGGCGCCGCCACGGCAGCCACCCGCCCGTCGCGCAGGAGCACATCCATCTCTTGGTCCACGCCACTCGCCGGATCGACGACGTGCCCGCGTGCAATGAGCAAAGAATCCATGTCTTTCATTTAGCGCGCCGCTCCCAGCAACATGGCCAGAATCGCCATGCGAGTTTTCACTCCGTTGCGGACCTGCTCCAGAATGCACGACTGCGGCCCGTCCGCTACTTCACTGGTCAACTCTATCCCGCGGATGATCGGTCCGGGATGCATTAAGATCGCGTCCGGCTTGGCGAGCTTCATGCGCTGCGGCGTGATCTGATAGTTGGCCACGTAGTCTTCGAGGCTGATGTCTTTCCCTGCCAGCCGCTCCTTCTGCACCCGCAGCGCCATGACCACATCGGCGCCTTGCAGTGCAATGTTCAGGTCGGGGCAGGTGGTGACTCCCGGTGCAATGGTGGCTGCGATTTCCGGGACGAAGTCGGCCGGTCCGCTGAAGACAATGTCGGCTTCGAAGCGCGAGAGCAGCTGCGCATTCGACCGGGCAACGCGGCTGTGGTAAACGTCGCCCACAATTACCACGCGCAAGCCATTCAGTTTCTTTTTGTGGTTTGTGATCGTCAGAGCATCCAGCAGCGCCTGCGAGGGATGCTGATGCATGCCATCTCCGGCATTCACGATGGGCACCCGCACATAACGCGCCAGCAAATATACGGCGCCGCTGTTGGCGTGCCGGGTAACGATGGCATCTGCACCCAGACTCTCCACTGTCCAGGCAGTATCAATCAGCGATTCGCCCTTCTCGATGCTGGAAGAAACCGGGATGACCAGCGTGGTGTTGGCGCCCAGGGTCTTGGCGGCGAACTCGAACGAGGTCCGGGTGCGGGTCGAGGATTCGTAAAAGAGCAGCGCCACCCGCTTGCCACGTAACAGCTGCGATGGCCGATGGGGATCCATGCGCCGTGCCAGCGCCAAAATAGATTCAATCTGTGCGGTAGTAAGTTGTTCGATGCCCAGCAGAGAATGCAATTGCGGCTTCATTACGCCTCGGCCACCCGTTCGGTCAGCAGCACCTTGTCGGCGCCGTCGGTCTCCTGCAATTTCACCTCGATGATCTCGTTCTTGGTCGTATGGATGGTGCGGCCGACGAAGCCCGCTTCGATCGGCAGCTCACGGTGGCCGCGATCGATGAGTACACAAAGCTGGATGCGGCGCGGCCGCCCGTGGTCGAACAACGCATCGAGCGCCGCTCGAGTGGTGCGGCCAGTGTAGAGGACATCGTCTACCAGAATGATGTTCTTATCCTGTATGTCGAATTCCATCGGGCTCTTTCTCACCTCAGGCCGATGGCCGACGGTTGAAAGATCGTCGCGGTAAAGGGTAATGTCGAGCGTCCCGACAGGTACATCTGTTTTTTCGATGCGTCCCAGCACCTTTGCCAGACGCTGTGAGAGAGGCACGCCGCGTCGCATAATGCCGACCAGTCCGAGATTTTCGACCCCGTTGTTTTTCTCCACGATCTCGTGGGCCAACCGGACCAGGGTACGTTCGATCTCAGAAGCGGAGAGAATTTGCGACCTCTCGCGAACGTTCGGGGAGCCGCTGGAGGTTTTTGTCATGCCCTCAAATCATACGAGATGCTCCAAGCGGGAGCAAACTTGCCGTGCGCGCCGTGTGGCATAGCGCGCACTGGTGATTAGCGGAATTCCCGCCTTTTGCCAAACATGGAAGCCCCCAGCGCGCCTCCGGCAGCCGTGAAGACCAGGAACATCACGGCCAGCACGATCAGTAGCAGCACCATGAACGTCGCCATGCCTTGCGGAGTGTTAATCCAATCAAACATTTGCCGCATGATTTCCTGCGCCTTGGGATCGGGGCTGTTGGCGAGCTGCTTATCCATCTGCTCCTGCAAGGCGTGGCGGAAATCACTGCTCGAGCGGAATGCCACAAAGGACACGGTACTCACGACCGCGTGAATCACAAATCCAAAAACACCCGCCAGAGCGCCGAGCTTCATCCCCGTGCCCGGCGTGATCAACGCGCCCGGCACGCGGCGCTGGTAGAGCGCCACAGAGACGGCTCCGGCGCCCAGCATCCACAGGCAGCAACCCAGGGAGACGATTGGAATGGCGGTAAGGATCGCGGCCCCCGCTCCCGCCATCAGTGCACCTTGCCACGCCAGGTTCCATTGAATGCCGGGTCCGGGCGCAGAAGGCGTCGCCCCCGGCAGCCAGGGAGCTGGTGGTTGAGTGGGTAGAGGAAATTCTGCGCCGGCAGTGATCGGCGGAGATGACGCGGCCATGTTCTCTTCAGGGGGAACCACGCGGATCTGTGGAGCGCCGCAGTGCGGGCAGAAAGCTATGCCCTCGTCAATCAGCGCCTGACAGCGATAGCAAGGATGCTCCACCAGCCGAAAGGTACAGCAGATGCGGTTATGGCGCAACCGAGACAGCCGCTCTTCGGTATTCGCCTCTCGCTATGCGCCAGTTGCTCTTCGATTTGTTGGGCTCAGTTTTGACGCTGCAACTTACACAGGTGGCGAAGAGCGAAAGGCGAGGGGAGGATCCCTACAACGTATCTTCTTTGCCGTGCGTCTGCACCAGGACCGTACCGAAGCGTGTACCTGAACCGTGGGGCTCAATGGAGACCAAACGCTCGTTTTCGTTGGTGCCGGCCTTGATCTCCCATCCATCGCCATGGGTACCCTTGCAGCTCAGCTTGGTGTCTTCGCCCTTTGAGTCAATGTGGACGTCCGAGCCGCCGCTGTGGCCACTGCACACCAGCACGCTGCCAAAGGTCTTCAGCTTGTCCTGATAGAAAGCTTTGACCTTTTCAGGAGAGTCGTCGGTCTCGTACTCCGCCGCAACCACCTTCAGGCCGAACCCTATGCCGCCGATGTTGACATTGGCCGCGTGATTATCGCCGTTCTCCGCCGGGCGCAAGTGCGCTCCCGGATAGACCGGAATACCGTTGTCGGTTGCGGCTTTCTCGTCGGTATTGACTTTTATGTTGCCCAGGGGACTTTGAATGTCCACCTTGGCGTTCTTCTTGTCCTTGTCGTCAACGCTGATGCTGCACGCGGTCAGCACCAGCGCCGCGAAACCCGCAACCACCACTGCGAATACAATCTTCCTCATCTTGGTCCTCCGCTGGATCCGGGTCCCCAGCAAGTCCTGCTTTTGGACTTGCTGGGGTGGTAGAAACTGGCGCTGGGCCGCCTAGGCCCGCGCCTCGGTTGGCAATGTTGGGAATGGTCACGGGCAGGCGGCCGGGCGTCGGGATTTCGCCAAACATCGCCTTCACCGCACTGATCTCAGAAACTTGAGCGTTGGAGTATGTGCATAAGTACGTTTGAACCTCTGGAAATTGTACGTCGCGGTGGTGATAGCTTCACC
>JBKQKT010000298.1:0-3233 GCA_052147365.1 Candidatus Korobacteraceae bacterium
ACCGCGAATTGCGCCAGAGAACGCGGCGTGGGCTTCGTACTGCGGCGCTATCCTCAGCACTCCCTGCTGAAGTTTTGCGATGAGGTTAAGGCTTCGCTCGTCATCGGCGACGAGAACCCTCTGCGCGAGCCCAAACATTGGCGAGAGGTAGCGTCCAGAAAGCTGCGCGTGCCGTTATGGACCGTGGACGCCGACGTGCTCGTCCCATCGAAGCTGCTGGAGAAGGAACAATACGCAGCGCGAATCATCCGTCCGCGACTGCAGCGGCGTCTGGGACAGTTCCTCACACCGCCGCAATATCCCGAAGCCAAAGTGGAATGGCAGAAGCCACGTGGATTACATGTCCTGCCCGATGACGGTTCCTACGACATCACCGAAGGCTGGAAGGACCTCGACCGCTCCGTGCAGCCGGTGGACTCAGTTCGCGGTGGCACCAGCGAGGCGCGGAAGCTGTTGCGCGACTTCGTTACTCACAAGCTAGCGCGCTATCCCCAGCTCCACAGCAAGCCGGAGATGAATGGCACCAGCCGTTTGTCTCCCTATCTGCATTTCGGGCACATCGGCCCGCACACCGTGGCATTGGCTGTGGAAGCTGCAAAGGCGCCGCGCGCAGCCAAGGACGACTTTCTCGACCAGCTCATCACCTGGCGCGAGCTGTCCATCAACTTCGTGCATTTCAATCCGCTATACGATTCCATCGATAGCGCGCCGGTTTGGGCACATCGCACGCTGGCCAGGCACACGCGTGATGAAAGACCGGTGATCTACTCACGCCAGCAACTCGAGCATGCTGAGACCCACGATGAGCTCTGGAACGCTGCGCAGATACAGATGCTCCACGCCGGTTGGATGCATAACTACATGCGCATGTACTGGGCGAAGAAGATACTGGAGTGGAGCGCATCCCCAGCAGTCGCCTATCAGACGGCGGTGTACCTCAACGACAAGTATTTCCTAGACGGGCGTGATCCCAACGGTTATGCGGGTATCGCCTGGGCGATTGCCGGCAAATTCGATCGGCCATGGTTCGAGCGGCCGATCTTCGGAAGCATCCGCTATATGTCCGGCAATGCCGCGCGCAAGAAGTTCGATGCGGACAGGTACGTCGAACAGATGGCAGAGCTTGCTGGCGAGAGTCCGCAGGAGGAACTATTCCAACAAAATAGGCGCGCTGGACGGACACGGTAAGTCTGAAAACGTTCTAAGGAGCAATTTTCAAGCTATAGAGAAATACGCTGCCCCACACCACGAGTCCTGCGGTACCCACGCAAACATACAGCCACCGTTCGGAGGCATTATGAATCGTAGGCAGCGGCAGAGGCGTTCCCAGTGCGCGGTGGAACGACGTCCCCAGCAAGCCCCCAAATCCGATTAGCGTCATGGCTCCGCCAAAGGCAAGTCCGGCGATGACGAGGACAAAAGTCAAACTGAACACAGCCCACCCCGCTACTTGCTCATCAGCCTAGACCAGCGCCCGGAGTTCTGCAAGAGCGAGTTCGCCGCCGACGCAGCATCCGGGGCACTGAATTGCGAGGAAGGTATCGATAAAACGACCCTTTTTTCTACATGCCCCAGGCGACAAATGTTCATCAAAAATCGATTTGTATCAGGGCACGGCTTCAGAGTGCGCGTGAGAAATCAGTTTATTTCTTGCCCCTGGAAGTAAGAGCCGCAGAGAGTGAAGCCTGAGGGCGGCCGCTGGAGCGGTCTTAAGCTTTGTGTAAATCAGGTAGAACAGACTTCAGAGACGAGGGGCGCCGCGAGTGCTCTTGACCGCGCGAGCATTCGGCACGGTCGGTGGCGCGAGCTGAGGGACCTGCTTTTCTAGAACTGCGATATAACTGGAGTGGTTATTTTTATTGAGGAATGCAATGAAACAACTCACTTTTGTGCTTATTCTTCAGCCGCTGTTGTTCGCCACGGTATGGGCGCAATCTAACCCCGCGCAAGCTTCCCCCGCGCCGCAAGTCACCGTCATCCGAGCGGGCACACTTATCGATCCGCGCGCTAGCGAACCGCTGCACAATCACGTCATCGTGATTCGCGGCGACAAAATCGAGAGCGTCGCCGACGCCGCCTCGACCCAGGTTCCTGCTGGCGCGAAGATCATTGACCTGTCGAACTCGACCGTTCTGCCCGGTCTCATCGAGTCGCACACCCACATTTTTCTTCAGGGCGAAGATCCGGCGCTCGGCGGCTACGACATTCAGTTGCTGAAGTTTCCTCTGGCCTACCGTGCGGCGCGCGCGACGGTCTCGGCGCGGCGCGCGCTGGAGCAGGGCTTCACCACTATCCGCGACATGGAGACCGAGGGTGCGGGCTACGGCGATGTCGGAATCAAGATGGCGGTCAACGAGGGCCGCATTCCCGGGCCGCGCATCTTCACCACCACGCGCGCCATCTCGACCACCGGCGGCTATCCGCTGGAAGGCTACGCGCCTGAGATCGAGGTGCCAAAGGGCGTGCAGATCATCGACGGACCAGTGCAGGCACGCAAGGCCGCGCGCGAGCAGATGGACCACGGCGCTGACTGGATCAAGGTGTACATGACGCACAGTTCGTGGAGCGACAAGAACGGCAAGCTGGTGTCGCAGCCCACGCTCACGCTGGAAGAGATCAAGGCCATCACCGACGAGGTGCATAGCTGGGGGCGCAAGGTCGCCTGCCACGCCTACAACGGCGAGGGATTGCAGCGCGCACTCGACGGCGGCTGCGACTCCATCGAACACGGACTGGGGCTTACGGACGCCAACATCGCGCAGATGAAGCGTCAGGGAACCTGGTACTGCCCAACCATTGCCATCTATTACACACACTGGGCGCCGGAGAACACACCGGCTGGCCGTCGCGACCGCGCACGCGCCAGCGAGCATGAGCAGTCGTTCAAGAAGGCGCTACAGGCGGGCGTCAGGATTGTTTTCGGTACCGATGTCGGCGGCTTTTCCTGGGAAGACCCTATCGCGCAGGAGTTTCCCTACATGGTGACGTTCGGCATGTCGCCGATGGACACCATCCGCACGGCGACTATCGCGCCCGCGGAGATGCTTGACATGCCTGGACAAATTGGCGTGATCGCTCCCGGCGCCTACGCGGACGTGATCGCTGTACAGGGCGCTCCGCTGAAGGACATCAGCGAGCTAGGCCGCGTAAAGTTCGTGATGCACAACGGGCAGGTGTTCAAGAGCGAGTAACTCCTGGCTTGCCATCCTGAGCGGAGTGAGGCTGCGCAGCAG
>JBKQKT010000299.1:0-3755 GCA_052147365.1 Candidatus Korobacteraceae bacterium
GAGCATCGGGCGCCGGACGGAGACCGCTAGGACCATGATGACAGCAACACAAATGAGATGGCGCCAGCGGTAGCAACGGCGATGACGACATGCCGCTCTCCTGCGGCCAACGACAACGACACCAGCACGAACAGCAGCAGACCGTTCAGCAGCACAGCTGCGATAGGCAGTATCGCCTTCAGCACCCAATTGACGTGGCGCTTGGGCTCGACCGGATCCGGTTCCGGGACCAAAACAGCCTCCTGGTCGAAGACGGCGCTTTCGGGAATTCGGACTGGCGTTGCGACGGGCATCTCGTAGCTCTTATCTCACCTTTTCAATTCAACCAGGGCTGGTGAACCGGCGCTGACTCTTGGGGCCTAATCCATCCTCAGAACCGGGTCGTCCAGCCCAGCTCCTCATGCGTACGCGTGTAAGCCGGGAAGCAGATACGTGACGCCGAGGAAAGTGAAGATCACGACGCCGAACCCCAGGATGGCAAAGTATGCGGCTCGCCGTCCACGCCATCCGCGGGTAATGCGCATGTGCAGATAACCCGCGTAGACCAGCCAGGTAATGGCAGCCCAGGTTTCCTTCGGATCCCAACTCCAATACGAACCCCAGGTGCGGTTCGCCCAATACGCTCCCGTGGCGATCATGGCCGTCAGCAGCGGAAAGGCGACGCAGATGGTCTTATAGGTAATGCGATCGAGTGTGTCAGCGGACGGTAGCAACCCTTCCAGGTCAGCGCGCCGCCACAGCAACATCAGGTACAGCAGGGAGGCAAAAATGCCGCTCACCATTCCGCCGAGCAGGAACGGGCTTGCGGCGAGACTGGTTGGATACAGTCCCTCCTGATCGGGCGACGAGTAGCTGGCGTTGTAAACGCGAAGCACGAAGGCGGCCAGCACCGCGAGTTGCAACAGGATGCTGATGAACACCGCTTTGTTTGAGATTGCGAAGAACGACTCGTCTTTCTTCCCGCGCCCGACGGCATACAGCAGCAGGGGAACAATCGCGCCAACTGCAGCGAGGACGAACAGCCATCCCAGGTCTGGCACGGTCACGAACAGGCGCATGCCACGGCCAAGGAATATGTCAGATTTGTTTTTGGCGTCCCAACCTGTGACCGACAAGCCGCCCCACTTCTCGAATCGGGTTGCCACGATGGCAACATAGATCGCACTGACAAACCCGCTGGTCCAGGCCAGGAAGGTTTCTGTTCGCAGCTCGTCCTGGATGAGGAACATCATGGCCAGCGCACAGCTCAAAGCGCAGGCAGCATAGCTCAGCATGGCAAGGGTTACGTGCACATGCAACCAGGTGGATTGCAGCGCCGGCACCAGTGGCCGGACTTCTGAAGGCAGCAACTGCATCAGGATGACGCAGACCACAGCCAGCGGCATGGTGATGCTGCCGATAATCTTGACGCCAAACTTCCGCTCGGCAAACAGCGTCAGCAGCGCTACGGCCCACACAAAGCTCAGCAGCATCTCGTAAATGCTGGCGAACGGCGGACGTCCCGAGAGATACCACCGATGCGCAACGGCCAGCGTGTTGGCCACCAGTCCTATGACGGTTGCTGTGGAGGCGAACTTCACATAGCGCGCCGTTCCCGTTACGCCAAATCCCATGTACAGCGCGCCGGCGCCGGCATAGAAGATCAGCGCTACATACAGAAGATTGCTTTCGCTGAACAGGCTTCCGCCCGCTTTGGCCGCTCCCAACAACGCGACGACCAACAAGAAAGCCACTGAGAGCCCTACCAATACCAGCAGGGCATTCCCACCGGTCGCGGCAGGTTGTTCCATCCGTACTACTCGTGCTCGAGTTGCCATCTCTTTCTCTTCCTTCCTCGGGCGTGCTCCCGCGGTTTGTTACTTGACGCCAGCCAGCGTCAGCTCAGGGTTTTCCTGGCGGGCTGGACTGGCCGTGGCGGTTGCTGTTTCAAGTTCGGTTCGGATCGCGTCAACAACTTCGTTGAATTTCTGTTCGAAACGGTCGCGGTTCTTGTTGGCCTGGCCGCCAACCCACAACACCAGCTTGCCTCGGGCATCGGGCACAGCCGTAATCCACACCCGCATGTGCACCCTGTAGAAGGCCACGAAAAGTCCTGCTCCCATCAGCAGGCATCCGGCCCAAACCAGCCACTGGCCGGGCTCGTGGGAAACTTCCAGTCCCGTGAAGTAGCCCATCTGTATGCCGCGGAAGGCGAAGCTGTAGTTGGTCTTTTGCCCTTGCGCGTTCTCGCCGTAGGCTGGGAAGAGCCACAGCTTGGCGTCGTCGGCACTGGCTTTGCTCTTCACCTGAAGGCGAAACGCCGGATTCTCTGGGTTATCAGAGCGTTTGAAGACCTGATTGTCGCGGATGAAAAAATCGGGGATGTACTCGGCAAGCGTGACGGTCGTATCGGCATCGAGCTCAACCGGTTCGTTCATTCTTAACGCGATCTCGCGGCCGGTGCCGTTCTCCGGTGTCGCCAGGAGCTTGAGCTCATCGAGGTTTCCGGTTATGCCGAAGCTCGACTGATAGAAGCGCAGCCCGTGGTACACAAGCGGATCGTTCACGACGACATCTTTGGTCTCAACTTCCTTGCCATCCTTTACAACGGCGAGCTTGGACCACCATCTCTTGGGCGAGCCATCGGCATAGTTCTCCTGTCCGGCGCCGTAGCATTTGATGCTGAATGGGATCGTCTTTTTCGCGCCATTGGGGAGCTCAATCCGGTTGACCTGCTGGCCACGCTGCAGGGCCATGAACCCGCTGTAACCGAAGATGCCGTCAATGATGCCGCCGCAGAAAATCAGCAGGAGACTGGCGTGAATGACGTAAACCGCCATTACCGAAAAGCGATGCCGCTCGGAGTACAAGGAAGGTTCGTTCTTGTAGGCAACACGCTCGATTGGCCAATGCAGTTTCTTCAGTGCCCGCTCAGCGGCGTTCAGGCCGTTTTCGGCGTTGCGAATAGGCAACTCCACCTTATTGGGCAGTGCCGACCGGAAGTGCGAATCGGTCTTGCGATAGGGCCGCGCATAAAAGCGCCAAGCATTGGGGAACCGGTCTAACGAGACGAAAACAATGCTGAGGCTCACCAGCGTCAGCAGCGTCATGAACCACCAGGCGTGAAACACATCCGTCAGGCCGAGGCGATCGAGCCAGAGCAGCGTTGCCGGCGAATAAGCCCGCGCCAGCTTGTCGGCTTCAGTGACAGGCCGTTGCAAAATGAACGTTCCCACCGCAGAAGAAACGACAACGAGAATCAGAAGGACAATTCCGGTTCGTAGATTGGCGAGGGTTTTATAAATGCGTTTTGGTATGGAAATTGGACTTACGGCCATATGTCTGCTTCCCCTGTCCGAGAAGAATGCACGTGTGCGGCCAGAGCCGTTCCCGGTCATAAGCTATTGTCATTTCGCGGGTTACTTGAATCCCGAGTGAGGGTCATCACAACCTTGGCTGAGGCATATCACCCAAGCGTGTGATGAAACCGCGCATTTTTATGGCGGATTCGACTCTTACCGGGCGACTGTCAGCGGCGGGCCGCAACTGGGAGATCTGCGGATCCAAAACGGTGCATGTTTCTTAGGGCGTCGCGCAAAATGGAGTGCAAATACCTCCCCATATGGCTCCTCTTTAGAATCAGCAGTTTGGAAAGAATATGGAGCAAGATATAGAAACTAAGTAACTTAAAGGTAAGCACTAGTGGCGCAAGTACTTATCTGGCAAGAAAGTCCGATTCTTGGCCGTTCTGCAGGCATTTAAATAATGCATGCCTT
>JBKQKT010000300.1:0-6143 GCA_052147365.1 Candidatus Korobacteraceae bacterium
CATCCCGGCGATACGCCATCGGATGCGGCCCCACCGTCAGCCCGGTGCCGTGAAAGTCGGCGACGAGCCGCTCCTCGGGCGTCATCGCTGCGAGCGGAGAAGCAGCGTCGCTTTCGGGAATACCATCCAGCAGTGGACCGGCAGGTCGCGCCGCTCGTTCCACTTGCCATAGCGCATCGCGCCGATGCAAACGCCGCGTGCGTGGCGGATTCCGTTGTTGTACCGGCGACGGGTGGAGCAGGCCTTCAGGCCTGCAGTCATGGTCCGTTAAGGTTTCGCGCTTTAGCGCCCGAGGTAAATCAGTTTCTGTCACCTCAGCGGCTAAAGCCGGGCTCCGGGATAACTCTTCAATGCAGCGCTGAAGCGCTGCTCCACCCAAATCCTTGTTTTTGTGTCCAATGGAATTCAGCGCGCCGATGGAGGCCAGCAACACCAACTCATTGCGGCGCAGCTCAGGCACGCGATGCGTCAGGTCCGCAACCGAATCAAACGGGCTTTGGCTGCGCGCGTGTACGATGGCCTGTGCCGTCTCTTCGCGCAATCCCTTGGCATAGCGAAAACCCATACGAAGGGCCAAGCCCTGGGGACACTCTTCAAGCGTGCACAGCCACTCCGACCGTGTGATATCCACCGGCTTCACCCGCAGCCCGTGGCGCTGCGCATCTTTGACAATGGTTGCTGGAGAATAAAATCCCATGGGCTGATTGTTAAGCAGCGCTGCCGTGAACGCGGCCAGGTAATGACACTTGAGATAAGCGCTGGCATAGGCGATCAGCGCAAAGCTGGCGGCGTGCGATTCGGGAAATCCGTAAAGTGCGAACGAGGTGATCGATTGGATAATCTGCTCCTGCGCTTCGGGCGAGATGCCATTGCGCTCCATGCCCGCTCGCAGCTTGACCTCAATGTCGCGCATACGCTTTTCGCTACGTTTGAAGCCAAAAGCCCGCCGCAACTCTTCCGCTTCGCCGCCGGTAAAGCCCGCGGCAATCATGGCCATCCGCAGCAGTTGCTCCTGGAAGAGCGGCACTCCTAAGGTGCGTTCCAGCACCGGCTCCAGCGATGGGTGTGGATAGACGACCGCCTGCCGCCCCTGTCGCCGCATAAGAAAAGGATTGACCATCTGGCCGACGATCGGACCCGGACGGATGATCGCGACTTGTACCACAATGTCGTAGAAGCGCACGGGGCGCAGTCGGGGCAGACATGACATCTGGGCGCGGCTCTCGATCTGAAACATGCCCACCGTGTCGGCCTTCTGCAGCGCATCATACACTGTGGGGTCGTCAGCCGGCAGCTTTGCCAGATCAAGCTTTTCCTTGTACTGGTCGCGAATCAGCGTTATAGAGTCCTCCAGCACAGCCATCATCCCCAGCCCCAACAAGTCCACTTTGATGATGCCCATGTCGGCGCAATCTTCCTTGTCCCACTGCACCACCACGCGGCCGGGCATGGTCGCGGGCTCCAGCGGAACGATGGAGTCAAGTTGCCCCTGGCAGATCACCATACCGCCGGAGTGCTGTCCCAGATGGCGTGGCAGATCCTGCACCGCGACGCAAAGCTCGAAGAACTTGCGCATGCGCGGATGCCGCAGGTCGAAGCCGGCATCGCGAAACTGCCGCTCCAGCGTGTCACTTGGGTCTTTGTACTCCCACGAGCTCACCAGTCCAGCCAGCCGATCGAGGGTCTCACCATCAAAGCCGAGCACCTTGCCAACCTCGCGCGCCGCTGAACGCCCACGGTAGGTGATGACGTTGGCCGTCATCGCCGCGCCAAGCTTGCCATAGCACTCATAAACATGCTGAATGACGCGCTCCCGCTGATTGCCACTGGGAAGATCGAGATCAATGTCGGGCCACTCGCCTCGCTCCTCCGATAGAAAGCGCTCGAACAGCAATTCCATACCAACCGCGTCAACAGCCGTGATGCCGAGCGAATAACAGACCGCGCTGTTTGCCGCCGAGCCGCGTCCCTGTACCAGAATGCCGTGCGTACGGCAGAAGCGCACGATGTCCCATACGATGAGGAAATAACCTGCCAGATCGAGATGTTCGATGAGTGCCAGTTCGCGCTCGATCTGGCGCTGCGCGCGCTGCCACAAGTCGCTTTGCCCGCGACGCAGATAGCGATCGCGGGCGCCTTCCATCGTGCGCGCCCGCAGAAACGAGTTCATCGTTTCCCCTTCAGGCACCAGATAACGCGGGAACTGATATCCGAGATCGTTCAGCGTGAAATTGAGACGAGATGACAACTCCAACGTGTTCGCGGTGGCCTCAGGCAGATCGGCAAAGAGTTGCAGCATTTCCTGCGGCGTCTTGAGGTAACGCTCGCTGTTGCACGCCAGCAGACGTCCAGCTGTATCCAGCGTGCGATGGTTGCGGATGCAGGTGAAGACATCGAGGATCGGCCGTTCTTCCGGTTTGGCATATTGCACGCCTTGTGTCGCCAGCAGCGGTAATCGCAGGCTGCGCGCCAACTCGATGGCCGCCTGATTACGGGCCTCCTGCGTGCGGTTGTAATGTCGCTGCAGCTCAACGTAAACATTTTCGCGTCCGTAGGTCGTAATCAGTTGCTGGAGCAGGTTTCGGCCTGCTTCCATGCCCCCGTGCAGTAATGCAGAGGTAAGGGGACCCTCGTCGTCTCCTGTGAGACAGATCAGCCCCGCCGCAAACTCGCTGAGATCGGCCACCGAGGCTACTGCCTGAGAATGCAGGACGATATCTTCTGCAGGCTTTGTGCGACGCGGTAAAGCAACCGGATACTTCGGCGCGCGTAGCTTGGTGCGCGTTATCAGCCGGCAAAGATTCTGGTAGCCCTCGCGCGAGGCACAAAGCAGAGGCAGGCGCGGAATAGCAGTTTCGGTGGAAGAGCCGGGCTTGAATCCGGTGAGGGGGGCGCCGTTAGCAAGGGCCCCGGGGAGCATGTAGGTGATCTCCGCTCCAATGTGCGCCCGGAGGTCAAGCTTCTTCATGGCCAGATGAAAACGCGGCGCGCCATATACACCATCGCGATCGAGCAAGGCCATCGACGGCATCTGATGGGTTGCGCACACCTCCCCCAACTCTTCGGGGACTGAAGCTCCTTCGAGGAAGCTGAAAGCAGAGCGAGCATGGAGTTCGACGTACATCCATTCAGTCGTAGCTGGCATCCGAAAACCACTTGCCGCTTGCAAGATCGCAGTAAATGCGATAAAGCGCTATGCCCGCGTCATCCTCATTTGCTAGCGCCACATCCCACTCCTCGCGGTCGAATGGCCCGGAAGTTTTATCTGCACCATTCGCGTTCTCCGTCCACCAATCACCCGACGAGCGCCATGGTCCTGCCGACCACACAATCCTTCCCTGCAATCCTGCTCGATCGCTTGCTGTGGTTATGACCGTCAAATGGGCAGGCCGGCCCTCGGATAACTGCACTCGAAGCTGCCGCGCCGGACGAAACATCCGCCGCGCCAGTCGCAATTGCTCTTCAACATCTGACGCTGTGGGATACCTTGCTTCTTTGGATTCCCGCAGTGCGGCCACAAACCGATCCATGCGAAAACTGTCCTGCCGATGGCTATCCAGTAGCCGCGCGATTCCCGCGCGGCGCTCACCAACGATGCCGCTGATGCGGGCCAGCGTTATTTCCAGCTTTTCCGCTTCAGGAGACATTGGTAGAAACAACCCCCGCTGCGCTGAACGGGGCGGCGCCGGTTCTGCCGTGATCGTTACTTTCGCCACTGGAGCACCCGGTGGATGTGCCGACAGCTCCAATTGCAATAGTTTGAGAAACACTTTGGCATCGCGCATGGCGACCGGCAGCCGCAGAGTGCGCTCTAATGTTGTCTGTCCTACATTGTCAGGGGTACATGCCAATTCCTGTGGCGTCGTAGTTTCTTCATCGGCCACGCGCCGCTCCAGTTGCAGGCGCAGATGCAGCTCTTGTGCGGAGAGTGCCCGCGCCTCCAGCCGCACGCACAAGTGCTCCAGCAGTCGGTTCAGAATGAACGACAAAGGCCCCAGCGCTTCCACTGGAGACTCCAGCTCCAGCATCTCTTCAAAACGTGATGGTGGTTCGCACAGCGCGAGCGTGCGCATCCCGGCGCCCCGCGCCAGGCGCTGCAAATGCGTTCCTGCTTCGCCCAACCGCGACGCCAGCGCGGGGCCGGGCAACAGCGCAAGAGAGCGAAAATCGCGAACACCCCAGCTTTCCAGGGTGTCGAGTATCTGTTCGCGCCACTTTCCACGCTCACGTCCGGCAGCCGAGTCCTTGTCCAACGAAAGGTCGAACGCTTCCAGCAAAACTGACAATGGCAGCACGCCCAGACGCTGCCCCTCTTTGCCGGCAGGAATTACAGTGATCCCACTGAAGCCTCGCGCAGCATACATCGCCGCGTCAGGATTTGCCGCAAACGCAATGTTCGCTTCCAGACCTACTGCGCTTATCCGCGACGCTAATGCACGCCCCATCTTCGCTGGTGCTCCGTAGAGCCGTTCCATCCCGGCGAGATCGAGCAGCAAAGTATCGGTGGTGGTGTATTCCACTCGTGGAGTGAAGGCATGAGCAATGTCGAGCAGAGTCGAGTGCGTCGAGTTCTCTTGCTCCGGTGAGCGAGGGCGCAGAATCGCAGGGCTTTCTTCTACAGCCGTTGCGAAAACTGCGGCCTGCAGCTTGGTCATACCTGCTTCTATTCCAAGCAGGCGTGCTTTTTCATTTAGTGCGATTACGCGTAGCAGTGGCGGTTTGCCTTGGAGCACAGCCACCGCCCGCTCGCGAAGCAATGGCTCGGCGCGTACGATGGCTGCCACGGGAAAATCGGGAACGTGGATACAGGCAAACATGAATCACCACGCGGCCCGCAGGTCAAAGTTGATGCTGGCGGGTTGTGCTGGTTTGCGCTTTGTCGGAACTCGGTCCATAGCGAGCGCCGCCGTCGCGCCCGACGGAATGGAGGAACGCACCACCTGCGCACGCGATCGCGTCCCGAGTAGCAACGCTGCATGGCCCACGGCGTTGTTCTCCGGGACCTTTGACTCGCCACCCACCGCCACCCTCCAGCTGCCGCGCGCGCGAGCTGGAGCAGAATCGCGCGCGCACACCGCTTCACGTTCCAATTGCAAAACCAGTGACGCGCAGGTCCTGGCGCAAGGCTCCTGCTCTACCAGCAGCAGCACAGTTGCGGTGGGCTCCACGGCGCGGCGAAAGCGAAACCAGGAGGTGAGCGGTACTTTTCGCGCGCTATTTAGGGGACTGTCCCCCAGATCGAGCACGACCATGCCAAAGCCGCCACTTTGCAGCAGCAGGTCGGTCACTTTCAGTACCTGTTCCAATACTCCGCCGAACGCAAATCCATGGTCTGCCGGGGAACCTAGCTTCAGTCGGTTGCGCGTTGTGCGCGCCGCGCCCAAGCTCCGTCGCGGTACATTGCTGCAACGCACCCATAGCAGCCGCTCGAGATCGATACCGGCCGCCGCAGCCGAAGCAGGATCGAAGCTGTCGCTGGCATCCACCAGCGCGCACACCTCCTGCCGGCAGGTGGCTCCGGCCAGCGCTGCCAGCATCACGCCGGTGCGCCCGGAGGAGGACGATCCGGTAATTTCGCTGAGCGCTCCACGCGGCAGACCTCCGGTGAGCGCATCAAGCGCAGCCACTCCCGTTGAGACCATCAGCGGCGCAGCCCGTTCGCGCAGCAGCAGCGTGGAGGAAAGACGCTCAGGCAACGAAGATTCAAAACGAGCGCGCAACGCGGCAACCGATGCCATAAACAACCTCAAGGGCGAGGGAGCGAGTAGCGCGGGGGTCTAAATCAGAGAAAGTGGTCCACTCGGAAAGAGCAGACCAGAGCATCTACTTTCGCTTTTTATTCGCCTTCTAGATTATTCTGCTATGAGGGACTGAGGGTTGTCAACCCCCGTTAAAGACCTCTCTGAAAGCGGCTTTCTTCATTTCCTTTGGACGGGTCTTGGGCTTCTATAAGGGTGCTTCACCCAATACTGCATGCCTCCAAGCCTTGTTGCTGATTTGTTATAATTTCAAAAGTCTTCTTGGAAGCGGCGCTATCGTCTAGGGGTTAGGACGGAAGATTCTCAATCTTCAAACCCGGGTTCGATTCCCGGTAGCGCTACCATTACTGCTGCAATCACTTACGCCATCTCTGAACACAGCCT
>JBKQKT010000301.1:0-3935 GCA_052147365.1 Candidatus Korobacteraceae bacterium
TCCATCGTCCGCTCGATATGGTCGCAGCCAACGAAGCAGCCCGTCGAAAGAAGACGACGACTCTCCCGATCTTATGTTTTCAACTACATAGTCAGGTGGTGTGGAATGTCGCAGGCATGTACCGGCCTATGAAGTCAACGGGGGCAAAGCGTCGAATCTTCTTGCCATCTGCCTGCCAAAGGGCGCTGTAGAGTGGCCGGCGGGCGTGATTTGTCCCTTCCGCCTGGCCCGGCATTTCGCTGAGCTTCACCTTCTTGAAGTCCATTGCCAGCAGGCGTTCGCCCTCCGTGCCGAGGTAGACCGGAGCCCCACTGTCAGGATTGACCACGCTGCCCTGATAGCGGCCGCAGCGGGCAATCTGATACGCGTGGCGCCAGAAATACCCCAGCTTCGCTCTATCCCTTCCCACCACCCAGACGGAGGGGCAACCGCAGATCGCATCCCAACGCTTGCGTGCAGAGGACTACGACTAGCGCAGGCGTAATTCCGTCAGGCTGGTCTTCAGTCCCTCGCGCACGATGCGGCCGTTTCGCAGCTTCACTTCGTTCACGCCATGATGGCCCTTGGAACTGGCCGGCGTGCGCAGTCCGTCGATGATGAACACGCGGACACGCGGAAGTGTGAGGAATGCTTCTCGACACCACTTCTCGACCAGTTGCGGCGGGGCCATGGCAATTGCTGTAAAACGTCGGCCTTCGGCGTGGGTGTAAACGGCTCCCAGGGAGATCAAGGTCTTGCCGGTCCCGCATTCTGCGATCACGGCGCCTGCGCGTGCCTGCTGCCAGCGACGGACTAGGCCCATGATGGCAAGCGTCTGGGCTGGGTAAGGCTTCCGCAGGAGCTTGCTGATCAGGGGAGAGGGCGGGTCGTCGATAGCGTGCAGGGGTGGGAACGATTGAAGTATTCTTGTGGCGAGTTCATTGGTGTTGGCGCGTAAGTAGTCACCGATGCTGGCGGGCAGGGGCACGGTTTCCTCCTCTCAGTGGAAGTTCAGAGCTTGGCGGCATCGGTTTTGCCTCGTTGAAGCTCAGTCATTCTATTTAGGTGGTGGGCTCAGCTGTACTCGCTGGAATAATAGACGCTAAGGCAAGACCTGTGTTTGTAGTTGAAATCCGCACGGGCAAAGGCTCAGTTTCCGAGATGCCCCCCATAAACGGCCGAGTGAACGGTGCTAGGTGAGTGCTCCGGCGTTACACCCGGGCCACACGGGTCCGCAGCTAGGTGCCATATTGTGGACCGGGGTTGAACCGGGCGGACTATTTGTTGTCAGCGATCTGCATCTTCCAACGTCTCGTGTATAATAGTTCTCATTCATGGGACTGATCTCAGGCGCCAAACTTGGCCCTTATGAAATCGTTTCGGCGCTCGGTGCCGGCGGCATGGGCGAAGTATATCGTGCGCGCGACACTCGTCTGGGGCGCGACGTGGCATTGAAAGTCTTGCCCCAAACCTTCGCCGGCGATGCCGAGGGCCTGGCGCGGTTCAGACGCGAAGCCCGAGTCCTTGCCTCACTGAATCACGCCAACATTGCCGCAATCTACGGCTTTGAAGAGAGCGGTGATTACCACGCGCTGGTGATGGAGCTGGTCGAAGGTCCGACCCTAGCCGACGGGCTGGCGCAGGGACCGATCAAGCGCGAAGATGCCTTGCCCCTTGCCAAGCAAATCGCCGAGGCCCTCGAATACGCCCACGAGCGCGGGATCATTCACCGCGACCTGAAACCCGCCAACATCAAGGTCACTACGGAAGGCGCAGTGAAGATTCTCGACTTTGGCCTAGCGAAGGCCCTGGACACAGGGGCGGAGCCGGGAGTAGGGATGCAAGGCCTCGGGCCACTACAGGATTCGCCAACGCTCAGCGTGGCGGCGACGCAGGGAGGGGTGATCTTGGGCACGGCCGGCTACATGAGCCCTGAGCAAGCGAAGGGAAAGGCGGTTGACCGGCGGGCGGACATCTGGGCGTTTGGGTGCGTGTTCTACGAGATGCTCACGGGTCGGCAAGCCTTCTCCGGTGAGACCACGACCGAAGTGCTGGCGGCGGTGGTGCGCGCCGAACCGGAATGGAACCTGCTGCCCGCCACGACGCCCATCGCCATTCAGAAACTGCTGCAACGCTGCCTCACCAAAGAGCCAAAGCAACGCCTGCGCGACATTGGCGAAGCCCGCATCACCATTGAAGAAACACTCAGCGGACTTTCCGATGCAGGAGCACCTCTTGTGCCTGGCCTGGGTGCAGAGGAGGGGGCCCCCCAACAGTTCTGGCGGCGCGGTCTGCCCTGGGCGCTGGCCGGCTTCTTAGTGCTCGCCGTGGCGGCGCTGATTATCGTCGGCGCGTTGCGCGCGCCTCGGTCCTCTGCGCGACCTGTCGCGCGCCTGGCGGTGACTCTCGCACCTATCCAGAGGCTGGAGGGCCGGGTCGCCCTGTCACCTGATGGCTCGCGCCTGGCGTACGGGGTTTACGACGGCAAGACTAGCCAGCTTTACCTGCGCCAGATGGACCGATTCGACGCACGACCGATTCCCGGCACGGAATGGGCAGAGAGCCCATTCTTTTCTCCGGACGGTCAGTGGATCGCCTTCTCGGCTGACGGCAAACTCAAGAAGGTTGCGCTTACGGGTGGCGCTCCTCAAGTGATCTGCGATTCGCTCGCGGCTTACTACGGCGGCCACTGGGATGCCGATGGCAACATTTACTTCGCGCCCAATGTGATGTCGGGGATCTACCGCGTAACTTCTACGGGTGGAACACCGCAGGCCTTAACCCAGCCGGCGAGTCAGCAAGTGGGAGACAGTTGGCCACAGCTACTGCCCGGCGGCAAGGCACTGCTACTGACGGCGTGGAGCAAAGGGAGCTTCGATGACGCCATCATTGAAGCTGTTTTGCTGCCTTCGGGACAGAGGCGGGAGCTAATCACCGGCGGTTCGGCCGCGCGGTTTGTACCGCCGAACATCCTCGTCTATGCGCGGGCTGGCAGCCTCATGATGGTTCGTTTTGATCCGGACCGGCTGGAGGTGAAGGGCACGCCGGTCGCTGTGATCAGTGATTTGCTGACGGTTCCTGCTTCCGGCGCGCCGCTATTCGACATTTCTGCGACAGGCACCTTGGTCTACCTGAGCGGCCCCGCCATGGTCTATGGAAACAGCCTGGACTGGATCGGGCCGGGCGGGAAGGCTCAGCCCTTCGCGCTCCGGCCGGGTCTTTACCAGTCGCCGCGCTTTTCTCCCGATGGCAGTGAGTTGGCCCTCACCGTCCGTCTGCCCAACCCTGAGATTTGGATTTACGATCTGAAGCGCGGGACATTCCAACAGATGACGTCGGCCCCAGGGGAAAACGAGATCCCGGTCTGGTCGCCCGACGGCAAGCAAATCGCTTACGCAGGCAACGGCCGCAAACAGGCCTATGTTTTCCCCGTGGATGCCAGCGGGCCGGAACGGTCCATAGCAGCGATCCCCGATCATTTCCATCTTGACTCCTGGTCCAGCGATGGAAGCCTCATCGCGCTCGAGAGGTATAAGATCGACGATCAGAGCGTTGCAATCTGGATGCTTCCGCTCGCAGCCGGTCGCCAGCCCTATCTGTACCTCAAGGATGCGGGCTACCCGGCGTTTTCTCCAGACGGTCATTGGTTGGCGTATGTTGCCGCGGACGAGGGTAACAATGTGTACGTGAGACGCTTCCCCGGCCCGGGTGAGACGATCCAAGTTTCGGCTGCAGGGGGGACTGAGCCGGTCTGGTCGCGGGATGGACGCGCACTTTATTACGAGGCCGGCGACACGCTCTTTCGGGCGAGCGTGGCCGCCGCTCCCAAGCTCATGGTCGGAAAGCCAGAAGTTGTTTTCCAGGGTCAATTCTGGCATACCACCATCGCCGGACCGAATTACGATGTCGCCCCCGATGGCAAGCGAATCCTCATGCTCGAACGTGTGAAGGAACCG
>JBKQKT010000302.1:0-3494 GCA_052147365.1 Candidatus Korobacteraceae bacterium
TTGCCCTACCCTCGTCGGCCTAGTGACCCTTAGGGGACGGCAAGCCGTCCCCCTACATGGCGGGTCGTTATCGAGAGCATTCCGCAAATGAAATAGGTGTTGACAGGAGTATATACCTTTTGTTAAACATTAGTCGGTGGCTTGCGTCGAGTGCATTGCTCCGCGCCGAGCGCGACAGGGCGAAAATCCGAGAAACTCTCCTAACTTAAGGGCACTCTTAGAACTTACCGAGAAGGAAGGTGAGGCCCGGCCGGTTTGGTTTGTGGCCGCATTGTGAAACTGGGCTTGCAGGGATCAGGAGTGCGGGAAGAAAGCCTGCGCGGCTTCTGAGATTGAACGCCTTGACGGCTTCGCAAGCTGCGGGCGTAACGGAGGGAATCCTATGAAGATAAGTATCGATCCCGTAATTGCCGGCCGCATCAAGGCAGCCTGGAACAAACTAACCTCCGACCAACGAGGTCAGCTCGCTCCGCTGGTCCTGGACGCGAACCAGCAGGCGGTAACGGTGACGCAGACAGGCAAGGCTCCGGCGGACCCGGCCGCGGCCCACTACCTTGTCCTGGCGCACAGCGTGTTGAACAACGACTCGGACGGTGTCGTGGCGGGCCTCGAATCAGGCGTCGTCATCGACGTCGGCCCGGACGGCGTGATGTGGGGTACCGGAAAGTACCAGCAATTCGATCCTGGCTGGACTGAAGCCTTGGCGTTTTATCTGGAAACGCTGGCTTCTGGTGGCAATCACCCCTTCATGGACGGTCCGCAGGTGATTCCCATTCCGGATGACGTGCAGATCGGGCTTGTGGGCGACTGGGGCACCGGCGACTGGAGGCCGGCTCCCAACCTGGCGCCGAGCACCGACGTGGGCCACCATCTGGCGTTTCTCCAGCCGGATCTCACCATTCACCTCGGTGATGTCTACTACGCCGGCACAAGCGATCAGGAGCAGCATCTGCTGATTAACATCTGGCCCAAGGGCTCGCTTGGGTCACTGGCCCTGAACTCAAATCACGAGATGTATTCCGGAGCGCAGCCTTATTTTACCGCCATCAGCAACCCGGACTCTCCATTCGCGATGCAGAAAGGATGCAGCTATTTTGCGCTGGAGAACACGAACTGGGTAATCGTGGGTCTCGACTCCGCGTACTTCTCGCCGGCAAGCGGCCTCTATATCGATGGCTCGCTGGGTTCAGCCGAGGGGCCCCAGCTGCAGTTTCTGCGACAACAAGTGGCCAAGGGCAAGCGGGTGATCGTCCTGACCCATCACAACGGTTTAGAGCAGGATGGTTCGAGCACCACCGGATTGTGGGCGGAAGTGATGAGCGGCTTCCCGGCCGGTTCGGGCCCCGCGTATTGGTACTGGGGTCATGCCCATGCTGGGGTGGTGTATCAACCCAAGCCCTCGCGAGAGGGTGATCCGGCGAGCGTTCTCTGCCGCTGTTGCGGCCACGGCGCCTTGCCTTGGGGCCACGCCACGGAACTTGACAACAACCCAAATGTCGTCTGGTACGAAAACCGCCCTGCGCGCGACCCCGACATCCCGCAGCGCGTGCTGAACGGCTTTGCCATGCTCTATTTGGACGGAGGGAACATTGAAGAGGTCTTTTATGATGAAAACGGTGGTGGAGCGTGGGACGGTGGCGGGGCGTAACCGGAGCGAACCCACGATCGTCCGCGGCCGCCGATAGTTCAATCCATTACCCCGGCAATGACGAGAGGAGATTTGAATGTGAGTCCGCGCATGCATCTATGGATACTCTGGGTCATGGTTGCCTGAGGAGCTGCGGGAGGATTTGTGAACGTCTTCATCGCCAATTCGATGCTCATCGGCTTCGGCGGCGCCCAATGGTGGAAAAGTGAAACCGAGAAGAACATCCTGCAAAGAACCGCCGCCGTGGCAGCGAACAAGAACGCAGATCCTGCCGCCGCTGCCGTAATCGCCACTGCGTTGCCCCTCAACGCCCTGAGGGCAGCTATCAATATGCAGTAGGCTTAATAAAGAACAGTCACTTTCCTTCCAGCAATTCAGTGCGGACGTTTTTGAGCACAAAGGCGGCGCGCTCGACACCAACCTCGCCGGGCAGGATGGGATCCTCGTTTTCGATGCTCATGATGCCGTCGAAGCCGATATCCATATAAGCTTTCACGACATCCTTCCAAAGCTCTGCGCCGTGTCCGTACCCGACGGCGCGGAAGATGACCGAGCCTTCGGCGAATTTGGCGGTGTCGGCTGAGAAATTGAGGACGCCGGTTTTAGCAGCCGTATCCTTGAAGATGACAGTGTCGTTCATGTGCGCGTGGTAGATGGCGTTTTGCTTTCCGAGGAAGTGGATGACCTCGACGGGGTCGCAGCCCTGCCAGAAGAGGTGGCTGAGGTCGCAGTTGGCGCCGATTTCCTCGCCCACCGCCCGGCGTAGTTCGACCAGCGTGAACGGGTTGTAAACCACGAAGCCAGGGTGCATTTCGAGCGCGATCCGCTTCATGCCGTGCTGGCGCGCAAACTTCACCGCCTCTTGCCAGTAAGGGATTACGACTTCCTTCCATTGCCACGTGACCACTTCCTCGTAGTCAGGCGGCCAGCGGTAGGTGACCCAGTTGGGATGCTTCGCTCCCGGTCCGTCGCCCGGGCAGCCCGAGAAGGTGACAATCGTAGGGACCTCGAGCATTTCCGCCAGGCGCACGGTGCGACGGAACGATTCATCATCCCGCTTCGCCATCTCGGGGTTGGGATGGATGGGGTTGCCATGACAACTCAGTGTAGCCACTCGGATGTTCCGGTCCTCGAATTTGCGTTTCCAGGCTTTGGCTTTCGCAGGGTCGGCAAGGAGCTCAGCCACTGGGCAGTGCTTCGTACCCGGAAATCCGCCGGTGCCCATTTCGACGGCTTCAATACCTAAGGCGCTGATCTTCTCAAGCATTTCGTCAAGCGAGAGATGATCGTAAACGGGGTCAAATACGCCGATCGGTATCTTGCGCCTCGGCGTCTCCGCCTCTGACGTGGCGCGCGGAGCCCCCGCCGCTTCCGTTGGCTTTGAGGACGCACTGCGGACGACTGGCGCTGCCGCCAGCACGCCGCCCGTGGTGGCAAGAAAACTCCTTCGACTTACCGAGCCGGAACCCGTTCTGTCAGTCATGAAACCCTCCCAGACGCTGAAGTTGTAGCGGCGAGTTGATCTCCCCATGCTCGCCTGGCCCGCGGCCACGCAAAACGATGGAGGCTAGAGCCGCCACACGATGAGATGAGAAAAGTATACGCCATTTCCTAACGTGCGAGAACGGTGCGGAGCACCTTGGAGTGCGGCAGATTCCAGTATCTGTCATCCTGAGCGTAGCGAAGGATCCCCGCAGTTGAATCGAGGTTCAACGTTTTCCGGACAACCGCCGAGATCCTTCGCTGCGCTCAGGATGACAGGCCTAATGGTGGTCGGCGCGGGCAGAAGGGGGCACCTACAGCCCGGAATTGTGTTACCTTCTATGGCTGCCCGCATTTTCGACAG
>JBKQKT010000303.1:0-3712 GCA_052147365.1 Candidatus Korobacteraceae bacterium
CGCCGAGCTTTTCCAGTTCGCGCAATTTTGGGACGAGACGGGTCATGCCCAGCGTGGCGCTGGCGCCGGCGCAACTGTGGGCCACGCGGCGGACTTCATCGGCCTTGCCGTCGCGGATGGCCGCCTCGATTTGGCCGAATTGCTTGTGGGTTTGATTCAGAAACATGTCCACTAGCTCTCGCAAACCGTCCGCGTTGCAGGTCCACGACGAGTTCGCGAAGATCTTCGGGCGACGGTACGACCCGTGGCTCGAAGAGTTCATGACTGACGGGGCCGACATCGTCTTCTTCATGCAGGGCGGCCACGCGGTGACGGCGCGTTTTGCCATTCAGCACTTGCGCGATCAAGGCGTCAAGGTCGGTCTCGTAAGGCTGCGAACTATCAGGCCGTACCCCTCCGATCGCGTGAGTGAGGTTCTCAGTAAGTTCAAAGTGGTCGGCGTGATCGAGACCAACATGGGACTCGGCAGCGTGAGCAGCGGCGGCTCGCTCTATGCTGAGGCCTGCGCGGCTCTCTACGAAAGCCCACAGCGTCCGCTCGTCATGTCGTTCATGGCGGGTATGGGCGGCGAGGCGATTGTGCTGAAGGAATTCTACTGGATGACTCAGAAAATGAGCGATGCTCAGAAACGCGGGAAAATCGAAAAGCGCACGCATTGGGTCGGATTCGAAGAGTAGAAGGAGCAGTAGGGAAGATTTGCACTACGACTTTGGTGGCACCGGGACTTTGCTCCCTGCTATAGGAGGAACCGATATGCCAGTAATTGAAGTTCAGCGCCAGCTACTGCCAATTCTCGACAGCCCGAATCAGGGAGCGCGTTTCTACAACCCTGATTTACCGTCGACCGAGCCGTTCGTCCCCGGCCACCGCACGTGTGCCGGCTGCGGGCCCTCCATCCAGTACCGGATGACGAGCAAAGCGGCGGGCGACAATACTATCCTGGTCGGACCGACAGGGTGCATGTATGTCGCAAACAGCTCGTACTTGTGTACGCCCTACAATGTGCCTTGGGCGCACACGCAGATTGGCAGCTCGGGCAGCTTCACCGCGGGCGTCGCCGCCGCCTATGAAGCCATGATCCGGAAAGGCAAGTGGAAGGGCGCCTTTCCGAACATTATCTGCGAGGCGGGCGACGGCAGCGCCTCCGACATCGGCCTCGCCTCTATTTCCGGCGCGCTCTATCGGAATCACGACTGCCTGATTATCTGCTACGACAACGAGCAGTACGCGAACACCGGCATCCAGGCGTCGTCGCGCACGCCTTACGGCGGCATGACGACCTTTTCCCCTCCCGGCCCTATGGTTCCGGAGGCGAAGACGCTGTTTCCCAAGGACCTCGCCCGCATGATGGCGGCTGGACATCCCCACTGCTATGTGGCGACCGCGAGTGTGGGTTACCCCGTCGACTTGATGAATAAGGTACGCAAGGGACTCAACCACAAGGGCGCGGCGTACCTGATGGTTTACACCCCCTGCCAGAAAGGCTTCGTGTACGAGACACCGCGCTCGATCGATCTTGGCCGGCTGGTCGTCGAATGCGGGCTCTACCCGATCTGGGAGTGGAACCCCGAGAAGCGTGCGTATGATTACAGCTTCCGCCCGCAGAACATGCGGCCGGTATCCCAGTACTTGAAATTGCAAGGACGCTTCGGTCACCTCCACGCCGAGCACATCGCCAAATTGCAGAAGTATGCCAACGAGCAATGGCGAATGATGGGTGTCGAGCTGCCCGAGGCCTTGATCCAGGCCGCCGATGCGAAAAACCAAGTCAATATGGCCGCTGCGGTTGAAGCGGAGGCTGTGGCGCACACTCTATGAATACCAAAGCAACTCCTCAACCTGCTGCTCCCAATGTGCAGGAAAGCTATATCGTCAGTGAAGGCAAGAAGCGCGGCTCGACCCGCGAGGTACGCGCGGAAGCGGCGTTTGATCGCTACTTCACCGTAGTCCGCGTGCACGCGGGTGACGCCATCCTTACTGATAACTGGCACACCAATGAAGTGCGCGACCACCTGCGCAACAACTTCGAGGGTTACACCTTCGCCATGCGCACCCTGGAGGCCTGGGGCGCGATGATCGAGAACGACCAACGCGCCTACTACACTGCGGGCGGCCGCGTGTGGGTCCTGGATCTCGAGCCCTCCGAAGGCAAGAAGGAGCGCCTGCCTGGCACCGGCGTCGGCAAGGGGTAGCACTCGGTTGCGCCGCATTCTGCTCATCGACGACACGCCGGAAATAGCCGAGCTTCTGACCTTTGCGCTGCGTGACCGCGGCCATGAGGTCTTCGCAGAGGGTTATACCGATACCGTCAACGACTTGATTCGGGAGCTGCGCGCCGATGCCCTCGTGCTCGACTGTACCGCCTTTGACATGAGCGAGTCCCTCTTCGACATCGTGCGCCATCACCCGAATCACGCTGAGCTTCCCATCGTCATTATCAGTGACACACCGGAGAAGGCGGACGCGAGCCTCCGCTCCCGCAATGCCCAAAAAGTCTTGCTGATCCCGAAACCGTTCAGCGGCTCGCAGGTCGCAAGAGCGCTGGAAGACCTGCTTGGATAAATATGCCTTTGTGGAGCATGGACGAGTGGCAATACGTCGATCGCGAGGTCGTCAGCGACCCGAAAAACAGGCAGTGGACTGTGGCCCTGATGGACGTGCTTGGGCAGAAAGGGGATCCTGACATACCGAACAAGTTGCTCGAACTTCAGTATGCTTCGAGCCGGTATTCCACACTCATTTACTCCGCCAGTGGGGCGCTACAGTGGGAACGCGGTTACGCCACGCTGTCAGAAGCTACACGCGCATTCGAAGCCCTGCGCATCGCGGTCATCGATGGCAGCCTCGATCCATCGCAACCCGTGTTCCGCCAGGACCTGGAAACTTGACGGTATGACGAAGCGTTCGACCATCTTCGATTGGACCGTTTCTACCGGCCGGGATTCAGATCCCTCATCATGACATGAAGTACCTGCCCGGCCTGTCGCGCATCGCGCTCGGAAACTGTCACCGCGGGGCCGCTTTTGCCGTGATCTCGATACGTCCGCGCGACTGCTGGCAGACGGGCGCACCCATTGCGAATGAGTCCCGTCCTCTCTGCGACGGCGAGCCGCGTCTCGAACGACCAATCGGCAATCTTCCCTGTGGGCGCGCCTGAGGCAGCTAGTGCACCCAGCCCTTTGTGTTCCAACGCGTCGGTCACGATGGCCTCCAGGATCCCACAAGAAGTGCGCATCGCCAGGTCATAGTCCCCTTGCTTGAGGGCACGCCGGCTATCGGTGTAGGCCTGCTCGACAATGGGCCGGAGCTCGGGGTTGTGAACAAACTCGAACCGGCGAGGCGGCACCTCCGATGATGCAGAAATGATCGGCCCATCGTCCTTGCGAGAGAGCGAGGCGACGGCTTGCCCGAGGACATCGAGCAGTCGCTGGACGATCTCCTCCGGCGTCGCCCCTTCAACCGCACGGCCAGCCGCTGAACGCATCAGGAAGGCTTCGCTAAACGACCGGGCAAGCCAATGGGCCTTGCTGCCCCCGGACAATTGATTGATCGTTACGCCGCAATCTTCCTGCCAGGCGCGAGTGGCTGCGATCGCGGATCCGTTAGAGGGATCACTTGCCAACACGTCGCGAAGCTGGCGCCCGCGGCGTATCAGGCCATCGAGGTGGGACAGGTAAGTCTCGATCTGCGCTTGCAGGTTCTCATTCATTGG
>JBKQKT010000304.1:0-5153 GCA_052147365.1 Candidatus Korobacteraceae bacterium
TGATCGCCGTGTCCGGATCATCCCGGCGATACGCATTTTCCGACAGGCCGATCACCGCCAGATGATAGAGCGGGTCGAGCTCCGCCGCCCGGTTGAACTCGACTTCTGCTTCCTTCAAACGTCCCAGAGGTTGGAGGAAGTGCATGGCGTAACAGAAATGGACTTCGGCGACGGTCGGGCCAAGCTCCAAAGCCCGCTTCATCTCAGGCTCGGCGCCTGTCCAATCGTAGTCGTAGTATCCCAGCACGCTGCCCAGGTAGGCATGCGCAACCGGGAGACTCCCATCCAGCTCCAGAGCTTTCCGCAAAGCCCGTTTCGCGTCCGGCAAAATGCCGCGAGGCGCAGCTTGCCCCCACACGGCTTCGATGAAGAGCAAGTATCCCACCCCAGCGTAGGCGAGCGCGTACTTGGAGTCGCGCGCGAGCGCCTGCTCGAAGTACTCGCGGGCGACCCGAACGCTCCCAGGGTTGAGCCGGGCCGAAAGATGCCGTCCTCGCAGGTAGAGATTGTAGGCCTCGAGATCGGCGGTGGGCCGGTGCAGTAGCGGCTGGCCGCTCAGCTTGAGCCTCAGGGTTTCGACGATGGCCTGCGAGATTTCATCCTGAATCGCAAACACGTCGGTCATCTCGCGGTCGTAACGCTCTGACCAGAGGTGGTATCCGTCCGACGCCTTGATCAACTGGGCGGTTACTCGGAGGCGACTCCCGAGTTTGCGCACGCCACCTTCCAAGATATATTCCACGTTCAGCCCCTGCGCGATGCTGCGGATGTCCTGTCCCTTGCCAACGAACGCCAGCGTCGAAGTGCGCGCCGTCACTAGCAGACCCGGCACCTTGACCAGCGCATTGAGGATGTCCTCGGCCAAGCCGTCGCTGAAGTATTCATTTTCCTTGTCGCCGCTGAGATTGGAGAACGGCAGCACCGCGATCGAAGGTGGGTTCGAGACGGGAGCCGCCGCGGCTTGTACCAGCGCCTGTTTTACCTCCGCGATGCTCCGGAACCGCTGCGCCGGCTGCTTCGCGAGGCAACCGGCGACCACGCGCGCAACCTCCGGCGGCGCCTCCGTCAGCGGCGGTGGATCCAAGTGCAGGATCGCCGCCAGGATCGAGATCGCGTTTTCGCCGTCGAATGCTTTCCGCGCGCTGAGCATCTCATACAAGACCACGCCAAAGGAGAAAATATCCGAGCGCGCGTCCACGCTCTTGCCCTGGGCCTGCTCCGGCGACATGTAATGAACCGTCCCCATGATGGTGTTTTCCTGGGTGAGCGTGACCGTTTCAGTGTCGTCGTCCTGGTGGAAACCTCCCTCGGTCGACGCTTGTGCCACGACCTTTGCCAACCCGAAATCCAAGAGCTTTACGCCGGCCTTGGTCACCAGGATGTTGGCGGGCTTCAGATCCCGGTGCACTGTTCCTCTCTGATGCGCCGCTTCCAGCGCGTCGCAGATCTGCCCGGCGTATTCCAGGGCGCGCGTCAGAGGTAGGGGACCAGGTTCGGCCGGAGACAGCAGCGGATGCCCATTCACGAACTCCAGGACAATGAAATCGGGGCCGACGTCGTAGATCTGACAGATGTTCGGGTGGTTGAGAGCGGCGACGGCGCGGGCTTCCCGTCCAAATCGTTCCGAATACTGCTCGCTGGAAACCTTGAGAGCGACGATCCGGTCGAGGCGGGTGTCGCGAGCCTTATAGACGACACCCATCCCGCCGGCGCCGATCTGCGAGAGAATTTCGTAGGGTCCGAGCGTATCGCCGACCGTTAGCGGCATAATCCTGTTGGTCATTTCTTCGCTTCGTGACTTACATTGATTGTATATTCCAACCGCCTAGGCCGGGCCCGACGGACCAATCTAACAGAGTTCGTTGTATCGTCTGGGTTGTCGGCAAACCTTACTCGGGATTACTTCCCTCTTGCCCGTGACCCTGGAACGATCAGTGTGCTTGCCAAGAAAATGTGAGGAGCTCTGGCGATTCTATCTGGGAGCACTCGCGCGACACGGGTACACGTCGCCACCCGCGCGACACCTGGGGATGCAATGCTTTTAGGCGCCGAGTCTGGCTCCCGCAGTGAGGCTCATTGTTTCAAGTCTGCGGGCCAGTTCGTAATCAGGGTGAGCGGTTCGGTGATGGATTGCGGTAGCACCGTGTTCATCACGAACCTCTTGCCGTCGGCGGAAACGGTATAAGCTCCGCTGCTACCGCTCACGGTTGTGGCCTTGAATAACGCGTGCGGTGTGCCCAGTTGCAGGCTGGCGCCCTTCTGACTAACGTCCACAGCCATCATCTGCTGATCGACCGAAAAAAAGTAAAGTTCTTTGCCGTCCTTCCGCCAATTTGGTTTCGATCCCCCGGCGGTCGATACCTGCCAACGGCCGGCGCCACCGGGGAAAGGCTGAATGTAGATCTCCATGCGTCCGGTCTCATTATTGGCGTAGGCTAGCCATTTGCCGTCGGGCGAGAACGCGGGCGTGACGTCTAAGAAATTCGTGGCTATCACCGGAAACGGTTTCTTCTCGCCGGACTTATCGGGGGACATCGGAAGCGCCCAGATATCCAGGCCGGTGGTGGACTTAGGATCGCTTCGCATGTAGGCGATGTATTGGCCGTCGGGCGAAATAGAGTATGGATAGTCGCGTATGTTGGGAGTTTCCAGCAGCTTTTCCATGGTGCCTGTGCCGTCGGCGTTTTGACGATAAATGGAGTCGGTAGCGCCACTCGGCCCGTGACTGAAGATAATGGATTTTCCGTCGGGCCACCAAATCGGGTAGCCACTATATAGCGGACCAAAGGTCAGTCGCGTCTTAGTTTTGCGGATGAGGTCCAGCACCCAGATGTCGCCCACGCCGTTGGTTTCGACGGCAAAGGCCAACTTACTGCCGTCGGGAGAAAGCATGGGCCAGTAGTTATCGGCGTGTTCGGGGAGGACCGGGTTTCCTTGCTTGCCGGACGCGTCGTACCAGACCAACATAGATCCGCCGCCCGCTGCGCCGTGCTGATACAACAATTCGCCGTTGGCCGACGCTGTGAGCACGCTGCGCCATGTGTCCGTATTGACGGCGACATGATCGGCCACAGGCTTGGCTTCCCCCTCCAACGACCGACTGCGCGGATTGAACCGTTGCGCCATCAGCGTGTTGTCACGCACGAACAAAAGGTATCCCGGGGCCGCGTAGATGCCGTTGGAATCATTTCGCAGCAGCAGCTTGCGCTCTTTAGAATCTACCGCAGCCACATAGATGCCGCTATCGGAACTGGTCGAGCCGTGGGCGAAATAAAGAAAGTGGTTGCCGTCGGGAAGAAAATCGGGCCAGCGATGGGAAGTTTCCTTGGTGTCAAGGGTTGTCAGTGGAACGCGGGTGCCACCGGCGGCATCCACCCGCGCCAATCCCGAGTTGGTATCCGGCGTGAATACGATGGTGCCGGTGCTGCCCCAGCTTCCTCCTCGTCCTGAGGGAGCATCGCAAAGGGCCTGTGGAGGGCCGCCGCTGGCATCGAGCTTGTTCAGCTTGCTTGCGGCGAAAAATGCAACGTAGCGACTGTCCGCAGACCAGAAAGGATAAGTCGCGCCGTCGGTTCCCGACATAGGTTGCGCGACTGCTGAGTTCAGCGGCCGGATCCAAAGCATTTGTTTGCCGTCTGCGTTCTTAGCGATGAAGGCTACTCGCAGCCCGTCGGGCGAGAGCACTGGCGGGCCGGCAGTGTTTCCGGTCAGCACGAACGTGGCTTTCTCCGGCGCCAGGATGTAGGCATGAACCGAAACCTGCGGCACGCGCAGCGTTTGAAGATAGGCTAGCGCGAACGCGATGGCGACAATGGCCAGCAGTCCGGCCGCCGCCCACGCGAGCCAGGGCTGCCGTGCTGGCGCAACTGCGGGCGCCTGCGCTGATGTTCGCGGCGCCTCAGCAATCGCCTGCAACTGGAGCTTCAAGTCGTGCGCGGTCTGGATGCGCTCGTCGGGATCTTTATCGAGACAGAGCCGGATGACGCGGTCCAGCCCCGGTGGAGCCTCGGGACGCAGAGTGCTGACCGAGGGCGGGTCCACGGCGAGAATCTGTCCCACGATGCTGGCTTGCGTCTTTCCCTCGAAGGTGCGCTTGCCCGTCACCATCTCGAACAGCATCACGCCGAAGGCGAAGATGTCGGAGCGGGCGTCGGCTTCGACGCCCTGGATCTGCTCGGGCGACATGTACTGCACGGTTCCAATCACCGCCCCGGCTGTGGAGAGCGGCGTCGCGGGCGACTGGGCGGGCATGGTTTGCGTGAGGGCCGCGGCGAAAACAGAAGGTGACCTGCCGCTCCCTGTCCCGGAGGCGACCGTCGCGCTGAGCGGCTTCGCCAGACCGAAATCGAGAAGCTTCGCGCCCGACTTGGTGAGCATTACGTTGCCCGGCTTCAGGTCGCGATGCACGACTCCGGCGCGGTGAGCTTTTTCGAGAGCGTCGGCAATCTCGATGGCGATTCTCAACACTTCTTCAGAGGCGAGAGGCCCCTTCCTCAACCGCTCGGCCAGAGATTCCCCTTGCAGGAACTCCATTACCAGGTAGTCGATCGTGCTATCGTTGCCCACATCGTGGAGCACGCAGATATGCGGATGCTGAAGCTGCGAGATGATTTTGGCTTCGCGTTCGAAGCGGGCGCGCAGTTCAGAGCTTGCTACCAGTTGCGCGTTCAACACTTTGATCGCAACCGTGCGGTCCAATCGCGTGTCACGAGCGCGATACACTTCGCCCATGCCACCCGCGCCGAGCGGTGATTCGATTTCGTAGGGGCCAAGTCTCGTGCCAGCGGTGAGAGCCATGCGTGGGCGCAATTATAGCCTGTGCAGCACGTTAGGGAACGTGCGACAATTCTAAGTGTGTTCTCGGCTAACTGGAAGTAATGACGCGGGTCTCCTAAAAAGTACTTCCGCATTGGCCGTGACTCAAGCGCGATACGGGCTACCATCATTCCAACGCACCCAGGTTGTTGTTTCCTCTTGTCTATGTCGTGTGTGGCACAGTTCTGCAATCAGAACTCCGGGATTGAGGAGATCTCCTCGAAGCGGAGTTGTCCCGGAACAACTTTCACATCGGGTGGGTGCGCAATTTAGGCCGGACGGACGCTGTCGGAACCCAGATGTGTTTCCGAGGACAGCTTTGTGGGGGATTGGTTTCA
>JBKQKT010000305.1:0-8518 GCA_052147365.1 Candidatus Korobacteraceae bacterium
GATGGACGATCCGTTCTTCCGCCGCTCGGCAAATTTCAGACGGATACCGGGCATTCCCACCGCTGATTTCATGCCCGGGTCCGGCCAACTCTCCCCGGTACACTGGAGCGCCACCTCAACTCCGTTAGAATCGCTCGCGCCCTGCCCAAGTGGAATGCCTATCGGCACACAACATCCTTGGCGCAGCCGGCCAGCCGACAGCGTAAACGAGAACTTCAGGAACTCCGTTGACCATTCAAATGGACTGCATGGAGCGAGGTCGGCGGCCTCAAGGATACTGCTAATGCCGGGCAGAAATGAGCCCAGCATGACTCCGCTGGCGTGCAAAAACCTGCGACGGTTCATGATGCCATTCTCGAATCTGGTTGAACGGACAATTGTCTTCTTGACTCAAACAGCATACCCGAAAGCAATCGCTAACTTTACCGTGCAGCGTATAATCGACGTGGCCAAGATGTCAAGAACAAAGAACACTAGACTTGCCGAGACCCCCGATGTTCTGCTGGACGCGCGGCGCCACCGGACGTGTGTGCCGGTGCTCGATTTTGTCGTTGGCGGCGTAGAGTTCGTCACCGTGGCGGGGCCGTGTTCGGTGGAAACCGAGTCTCAGCTCATGGCCACGGCCCATCATGTTCGCCGCGCCGGAGCGCGCATTCTGCGCGGCGGCGCCTTCAAGCCGCGTAGTTCTCCCTATGCGTTTCACGGCCTGGGCCTCGAAGGCCTGAAGCTACTCGCCGCAGCGCGCGACGAAACCGGACTGGCTGTTGTGACTGAGGTGATGTCGGAATGTGACGTCCCGCTGGTCGCCGAGTATGCCGACATCTTGCAGATCGGCTCGCGCAGCATGGAGAACTACACGCTGCTGGAAGCGGCGGCGCAATCCGGCAAGCCGATCCTCCTGAAGCGCGGCATGGTGGCCACCGTCGCTGACCTTCTGCGCTCGGCGCAGGTAATTCTGGACAACGGCAACCCCAACGTCATCCTCTGCGAACGCGGCATCCGCACCTTTGAGACAGCAATGCGCAACACCTTCGATGCCGCCGGCATTGCGTTCCTCAAGCAGGTCACGCACTATCCGGTGATCGCCGATCCCAGCCATGCAGCAGGGCACCACGAATTGGTGCCGGCGCTGGCGCGCGTCGGCGTCGCCGCCGGCGCTGACGGCCTGCTCGTCGAGGTGCACCCCAATCCTGACCAGGCATGGAGCGATGGCGAGCAGTCGCTGGACTTCGCGGAATTCGACGCCATGATGACCGCGCTTCAGCCCTGGATCGAACTGCGCGCAATGGCGTCGGGCGAAGAGGGGCTGGAACAGCGTGAATTTGCCTTGAAATGCACTGGCGATGGCGCGATTTAAATGTAGCAGACCGTCACTTTACCCGCAAATATTACACACTCGTCAATCCGGCGAAATTGGTAGCCGTTAACGATTCAGGTATCATATACTTTACTGTGACTATGATATAAGAAGCTATGCCCACGACGATGAAAGACATCGCGCGTGACCTTGGGGTGTCCGTTGTCACAGTTTCGAAGGTGCTCCGGAACCACGAGGACATAAGCGAAGCGACCCGGAAGCGAGTTCTGGACCGTGTTAAGGAACTTGACTACACCCCGAATCTAGCTGCACGTGGCTTGGTCACCGGAAAGACATATCTGGTTGGTCTTGTGGTCCCCGACCTGTTGCACTCGTTCTTTTCCCAAGTAGCAAAATCACTTTCAAGGGCGCTTCTGAAGAAGGGTTACTGCCTCACAATTTCGACCTCGGAAGAGGATGCCGAGCTGGAGAAGCATGAGATCAACCGGCTCCTGGGCCGCCGGTTGGATGCTTTCGTGATCGCATCCTCATCCACCAACCCATCGGTATTCGAGCGGATCCAAAGGCAAGGGCTGCCATTGGTTTTGATAGACCGCAATCTCCCGGAGCTGAACGCTAACTACGTTGGCTCTGACGACGAGGCGATCGGGTCATTGGCCACTGAACATCTCATTGAAGTAGGGTGCAAGAGGATTGCTCACTTGCGTGGGCCTGACAATAGCCCAGGCGTCGGACGTCTTAGGGGCTATCAAAATGCCTTGGCCAAACACGGCTTGAAGCCCCTTCCAGGTTATGTGTCCAGGCCCCGGTTGGTGGACGTGAAAAGCAGGGAAAGTGGTGCGGAACTGATGCGGCAGCTGCTGGCTCTGAATCCTCGTCCCGATGGAGTATTTTGCTATAACGATCCCATGGCAATTGGAGCGATTCATGCCATTCTCGATGCAGGCTTAAGAGTGCCGGCGGACATCGCAGTTATAGGATCCGGGAACCTCCATTATGATACTGAACTCCTCATCCCTCTATCGAGCATCGACCAACAGACCGACATGATCGGCGAACGCGCTGGGCGTTTGACCTTGTCGTTACTGGAATCAAAGACTCATCGGCGCAACAAGACCATCATCATTCAGCCTCAACTTGTGGTTCGGGCTTCGACGGATAAGAAAGCGGTGATCGAACAGGTAGCCGTGCCATTGAATGCGACGCCAAGCACGAACAGGCATCCATGAATGTCGGGCTCCTGCCGGCCATTGCCAGACTGCCTGAACTGCCTTAAACGTATCGCGCCGTAGCCGGGGCATTCAGCGAAAGTCGGAGCCGGCAGGTCGTTCTTTGGGCCGGTGCAAGGGCGCGCAAGATCATCGGGTTGGATGAGTTATCCACCGCTGGAACTCCGGGCGAAACTGGAGTCATTCTTTTTAGCGTGCCGGGCGCAGCGAAGCGGGCAAAGCCGGGTTGCTTGCTGGGGATGTGATCCTGGCCATCGATGGCAAGCCGGTCAGGGAAATCCAGGACCTGATGCGGAATTCGGGGCAAGTCCTTGCCGGTGGGTGGGAGAGCGTGACGATCATCCGCTTTCAGCAGGAGTCCACGGTGAAAATTCAATTGAAATGACTTCGGGAAATTGCGCAGTATGGTGAAATCAGGAATCTTAAACCCGAAAATCAACATGTTGCTTAGCCTTGTCCGGCATACCAATACCCTGGTCATAGCGGATCGAGGGTTTCCCTTTTGGAAGGAAGTCGAGACGGTAGATATTTCTCTGGTGGATGACATCCCTCGAGTTCTCGATGTGCTGGTCGCCATTCGCAGCAACTTCAGTGTGGCCCGAGCTTTCATGGCTGAGGAGTTTAACGAGGTAAATAGCCCTGAGACAATCCTGCAATTCAAGGATGCGTTGGATGGCATTGCTCTCGAATTCGAGCCTCACACTGACCTCAAGAAACGAGTGCCCCATGCCATCGGGATCATTCGAACTGGAGACACGATTCAGTAAGCTAACCTTGTGCTGGAGTCCGGCTAGACCGGTTTCGCAATTATGGTGTCCAAGCTGTCCACAGTCGCGTCCTGTCATAGGCGAAAAGTCGATTCGCACCAGGGAAAAGGGCCGAAGCTGGCTGCTCCGACCCTCTTGCCGCACCTTCAAGAAATACTCAGAACGTGAATGCCGCCTGGAAGAAGATGCGCCGCGCCGCCGAACCAGTGGAGAAGACGCCTCCGGCCAGGCCCGTTGATTTGCTGAACTCGGTTCCGGGACCGTAGAGGCCGGTGCTTGTGTTGAAGGTGGGCTGAATACCACCATGCGGCGTGCCCCGGTCGATGTCGTTGAACAGGTTCAGCGCCTGTACGTTGAAGTTCAGCGAGTATCTGTGGCCGGTGTTACTCATACCGCCACGACCGCCGCCAGGGCCACCACCGAAACCGCCGCCCATGCCGCCGCCTCCACCACCACCTCCGCCGCGACCACCGCCTCCGCCGCCGAAGCCTCCACCACCGAAGCCACCGCCACCTCCGCTACGACCACCACCTGGAGGCGGGCCGCCGGGAGATTCAACCTTGGGTCCGACGCCGAAAGAGCGGCCCAAGCGCAGATTCACGGCAACTGCCGCGGGGCCATTGCCAATCGAAACAGGAATGAGGCTTTCGCCGCTCTGCGGGACTACGTCGAGCGCGCCAAAACTGGTTTGCACGACGTTGTTGGCAGGAGCGCTTGAGCCTGCATAGGAGGGCCGGTCGTTGAAGAAGTTGTCGCCGGTCAGATCGTAGGGCGAGGTGACGTTATACGGACTGCCTGCCTGGGCGATGAGGAAGGGATTGAAGGTGATTGCCCACGGTCCCGTGTAATTACCCGTCAGCATGACGTATTGCGGCCGCACGAAACCGGCGCGCCCGTAATCCTGCCGCAGGTTATAGGAATTCGAAGGACTGCCTGCACCATCGGAGTGGGCCGAGCTCGCCGTATAGAAGCCTGAGATGCTGAGTTTGCGCGAAAAGCGCGCGTTCAGGCTCACGGTCACCTGGTTCTCGTTGAACACTGCCTCAGGGAAGTATTGCTGCACGATGCCAAGGGATGGATTGGGACGCGTGCCGGTGAGCGTGGCGCTGCCGTATTGATAAGTTCCCGGCAGATAAGCGTTCGCGTCGCGCACCACCATCTGATGGAACCCCGAAGAGTGCATATAGGTGAGCGTAAGCGTGGAGATCTTGGTCAACTGCCGCTCTAGGCTTGTGCCGAGCTGTTCCATGTAGGGCGAGTGGTAGCCGGGAGTGATCGAGTAGATCACCGGTGTGGCCGCTTTGCCCGCGCCGCAAGAGGCCACGCCCCCGCTGATGGCGCTCAGACTGGTTGCATTGAAGCATGTGGGATTAGTGATCACGGTCTGCACCTGGCTGTGGGCGGTGCCGTTCAAGGTCTCGAGATTCATCAGGCTGCCCACGGAGAACCGGTCGTAGAAGAAGCCGAAGCCGCCGCGCACAACCGTCTTGGTGACAGTGCCTTTCTTGTGCCCGTCGAGTGCATAGGCAAAAGCCGCGCGGAGAGCCCAGTCGCTGTGATCGGCGATGTGATTCTGTGTCTCCCAGCGCAAACCTCCGGAGAGGGTCAGGTTCTTGTTCACCTTCCAGTCGTCCTGGTAGAAGAGGGCGCCATCGAAGATGTTGGCTTTGAACGCGTAGGGGCCGGTGGTGTAGTTGAGCTTGTTGGGCACGCATCCGCCTTCCTGTGTGGAAGGACACGCGGCAGCAATCTGCGCAATGGTCTGAGGGACTGGAGCATAGACGCCGTTCCACGTGTCGACGAAGGCAGTGACCGAAGGGAAGCTAAAGCTGCCGTTGATGGTTCCGACTCTCGAGGCAGCATTGCGACCGTCGCGGAGCCAGGCGCCGAACTTGATGGCCTGTTTGCCCTTGGACATGGTGACGAAGTTCTGCAGCTCGAAGTGATCGTCGTGAGAGCTCGAGGGCAAAGTCCCGCTGCCCCCGCCTGAGAACACGCCCGGCACCCCGTAACCAGGGGCCGTGCTGGCTGGCGAAGAAGTGGAGTCGGCCCGGCCGTATTCAAAGCGCGTTTCGTTCACGATTCGGTCGCTGATAATCTGCGTATCGTCGAGCTGCACCGAGTGCTCGATGGAGCTGGATGAGGAGGCGAGGCTCGGGAATGAGGTCTGTCCGGCCAGACTGTCGCTCACGTTGTTGCGGAAAAACTGGTAGCGCAGGGTGAGCGTGTTCTTCGGGCCAAGTTGCAAATCGAGACGCGGTGAAACATTGAGGTGATTGCCGGGGCTGAAGAGGCTGCCCGCAACCGACCCTGAGCTAATGGACCAAGTGTTGTTGGTCGCGTTGTACGCCGGCCCGTCTGGGATCGAGTACACATTGTCGGTCTGTGTCTCGCGGTCTTCCACGCTCATGAAGTAGGACGCTTTCTTGGAGATCGGGCCGCTCACCGAGCCGCTGTACTGGTAGCTGTAGTACGCGGGTAGATTCGCGGCGAACGGGTTGCCGGTGTTCAAGTTGTTGTCGTTGCCTTGCCCGTAGAATCGCCCATGTAGCGTATCGGTGCCGGGTTTGGTCAGAATCTCGATGCGCCCGTAGCCGATGCGGTCGAACTCGGCGGAAAACGGATTAGAGTTGATGCGGATTTCGCGGATGGCCGACTTGGGCGGCAACTGGCCGCCGGTGAATCCATCGATATAAATTTGTCCGCCATTCGGGCCCGCAGAAGGACCGGCCAATGCCTCCAGCTCGTTCTGCAACTCGTCGGGATCGTCGGAAAGAGCGTCCAGGTCAGAGCCTTTGAGCACAATGGCGCTGGTGTTGGCGCCGGCGTCGGTGCTCACGGCGGGCCCGCCCTCGTCGGTCACCACCACCTCCTGCTGCGTGTTCTCCACCGCCATCTTCACATCCACGCTCTTCGACTGTCCCACGGCAAGATCGATGGGCGCGGAGACAAACGGCGCAAACCCGTTGAACGTCACCTGCACGATGTAGCTTCCTGCCGGCAGGCCGCGCACCGCGTAGCTTCCCGCCACACTCGCCGTCACGGTCCCCACGGTCGCACCCTTGGTGGTGGTCACTGTGATCTGCGCGCCGGGAATGAGCGCGCCGGTCTGGTCGAGAATGTGGCCGCGCAGAACGCCCGTGGTGACCGGACTGACCTGCGCGGGAGCCGGCGTCGCCGGTGTCGACACGGCAGGCTCGGCCTGTGGGACAGGTGCCGACGCCGTCTGCGCGTTGGCCGCCGCGGTGACCAAGGCCAGGGCCGCGGAGATTAGAAATGTGATCAAGCAGTGCGACTTTGAATACATGATGTCCTCGCTTGTCTACGAATGAGGTGTACGAATCCCATTACTGGGCCGCCTCGCCTTCGCCCGAGCTCAAGCTCCAGCTGGAAAGCAGATCCTGTGCATCCGGAGCTTCGAGCAGCGGTTCGACGCCGGCGAGCAGCTTGACCGCACGCAGGCCCGAAGCGTCTTCCGTGGCCACGATCATCACCGCATCGCCTTTCTTGAGGGCACCCAGCTGAATCTGTGATGCGCGATCGAGAATCGTTTCAAGATCCATGCGTCCCGGACCTGTGCCGCCGCCCTGGTTAAAGCTGCGTTGCCCGCCGCCATTCCCTCCGCCTTGGTTAAAGCTGCGCTGTCCGCCTGCGCCTCGACCGCCGTAGGCGCCGCTGCCACCGGCGCCCGCCGGATTGCCCTTGAGCCCTGTGGCAATTACGTTCGCTGCCGTGCCGTCGAGCCGCCGCATCTGCGCATCGGCGCTGATGCGGACGGTCACGGGCTTTTTGGTCGACAGATCCTCGACGGTGACCGTGGATGCGGAAGTGTCGGTGGAGATCACGGTGCCGGGAATGCTGCGAAAGCTGCCCGAAACCACGTCGTCGGCCGCGATCGCGGTGCCGTCCGCGTTTCTGGTTCCGCGCGACCACAACTGATCGCCGGGATGGATGGCGCCGATGGGAGCGGGTTGCGCTTCCTCGAATCGCACCGAACTTGGCACGTAGCGTTTGAGCACCGTCGCCGCGGAAGTGTTTACGTTTACATTTTTGGCGATGGGGCCCATTCGCGTGGTCACGACTATGACGCCCGTCGTGACATCAATGCTCTTCACCAGTCCATGCACGCCCTGGTTCCAGGCGGTATTTTCGGCTTCCTGCTTCTTGGCGACATCGGTCTGTTTGATGGCGATAATGCGCGCCGCTTGCGGCGGGGCGCCGGTGAAGTTGAGATCGAGCGTGACCAAGACGCGATCGCCCACAGCTAGGCTGCTGTAGTCGAGAGGCTTGGCCTTGGTCAGATCCTTCTCTCCCGGCGCGATGCGCTTGAACGCAGCGGTCGTGGGAACCTGGACCTGTTGCACATCCCCGGCGTCGGTCTTCACCGTCAGGATGTCGCCGTTGATGGCGATGATCCTGCCGAGATAGCGCGTCACTTGCGCGCGTGCACGGGGCGCCCCCGCCAGCAGAAATGCGGCCAGGACCACAAATCCCAGCACCGCAACGCCACGGGTCTTGCTTTCACTTCTCATCGCGCGTCCCACGATCCGGAGCAGTCGAATCGGGATCGACTCGTTGCCTGACATTTCCTAGACGAACCACCCCGCGAAAAGGTCGAATTGGAATCTCCTCCATTTTGAAATGAAAACATCCGGCGTTTATACGCCCGTTGGCGCAAATTGCCACACCAGCGAGGAAGTTCAAAGGGAAAAGCTAGGCGATTCGCCGTCGTCCTTGCCTCGCCCACCTCATCGAGAGCCCTGCAAGTCAATTTCTCCGACACTTGTCCCTCCTCCTTTGTCCTCAACGTGGGCGTGGCTACGGTCTGGCCTTGGGTGATTGCGACTGTCAGAATTACAAATGCGAGAAGTTCCATCGGACCGCACTCCTATGGGTGAGCGGTTTCCGCTGCCGCGCAAATTGACGCCAGCCGTTTCCTTCGGCGAGTTAAACAAACATATCGCTCATCGCCTTTGCGTCGGCAATGGTCGTTGGAGCAAAAAGTGGAGATCCCGCATACAGCTTGAGACTATGCCGCAATTGTCTTGCTACAACACGTTCGTGAAGGCTCGTGCTTAGGTCCAGCGTGCAAATCAGCAGCTTCCCCGGCCCAACCTTGAATTCGAACAAAACCCCAAGCTTGTCGTTACGAAACTGTTGATCGATCACCTGAACGATGGGGCGATAGTTATGCGCTGTCCAAT
>JBKQKT010000306.1:0-2870 GCA_052147365.1 Candidatus Korobacteraceae bacterium
GGGAAGATCGATGCTGGTGCGATCTCCGCCGAGGAATCCCGGTTCACTTACCGGCATCTCTTCGCCTTCAAGCTGGCTTGTGATGCCCACGACGGCAATGACAACATCGGCATTTTTCGCCGCGGCGATAGCTTCAGGCGATGGCGCATTGTTCACCTTGGCCCAGATCAGTTCGGCCTGCTGCTTGCCGTTGGTGCTGCCGTAGCTGATGCTGAGGGCGACCTTGTGGCCCTTCTCCAGGTGCACGCGACCGACGCCCGCGGAAGGTCCTCCGCCGCCACCGAATGCCACTGCTACCTGCTTGCCGTCAGCGGTAAGCCTGGCGAAGCCCTCGCAGCGGATGCCGAGGATGAAGTCGCCCGACTCGGTGGGCGTCAGGAATCCCGACCATTGCACGCCGAAGGTTTTTCTCCCGGCAATCTCCGGCGGCAAATTACTCGCAGTAAGTTTGACGTTGGGCTCAGTGCGGCTGGCGATAGGGGTAGTGCTCGCTCCGGGGGCGGGCCGACCTCTCACCATACCTTCGTTGTAGTCGGCCTTGAGGCCGGGCTTGCCGTCGGGAGTGGTGAGAAGGCTGTCCGGCACGGGAGTTCCATCCGTGCGCAGGAACCGCGTTCCGGGGACAAAAGTGATGGCGGCATTGGGGAATTCAGCGTGAAGGCCGTCGAGAATGGAGACGATGTGCGTGGGCTGACCGGCATAGTTTCCGATCAACGGCCTGGTCTGGTCGGCAAGTGGACCTACGACAGCAATCCTTTTGATTCCCGGCTTGAAGGGAAGCAAGCCGTCGTTCTTGAGCAGGACCATGGACTCATTCGCGAGCTTGCGCGCCTGGGCGCGATGCTCGGCGCTGTCAAGTTCTTTCTCATCGATCTTGGTGTAGGGAACCATGTCGGGCGGATCGAACATGCCGAGCTTGATGCGCGCGGTGAACAGGCGAATCAGAGCCGTGTCCAGGGTGCTTTCAGGCAGGTATCCCTGCTGCACCGCATCAATGTAGGCTTTTTCCACGGGTTCGCCGAACCTTGAAGTAAAGGTGACGCACTCGTTGTCCATGCCCCGGATCACGGAGATGGCTGCGCCTTGCGCCTGGGTCGGGCGATAGCGATGATTGGCGGCAACGTCTCTGACAGCGTCGCAATCCGAAACCACATACCCTTTAAAGCCCCACTTGCCGCGCAACTGGTCCTGCAGCAGGTATTGGTTGGCACAAGCGGGCTGGCCGTTGATCGCGTTGTATGCGCACATAATCGAATCGGCTTTGCCCTCTACAATGGCAGCGCGGAAGGCAGGCTCGTAGGTATCCACCTCATCGTGCTTGCTTACATCCACGTCGGCAAAGTGGCGCGTCGGCTCCGGTCCGCTGTGCACGTCATAGTGCTTCGGCGTCGCAATGGCCAGGTAATACTTCGGATTGTCGCCCTGCAATCCGTTCACGTAGGCTACGCCCATGCGGCCGGTGAGGAACGGATCTTCGCCGTAGGTTTCCTGACCGCGGCCCCAGCGCGGATCACGGAATATGTTCAGATTCGGGGACCAGAAATCGAGGCCCCCCATGATGCCGGTGTGACCTTCGCGCGCGTTCTGCACATGCTTGATGCGTCCCTCAATACCAATCTGTGCCGCCATGGTGTGAATTCCAGGAGCATCGAACGTGGCAGCCAGACCGATCGGCTCGGGATATTCAGTGACACCCTCGTTGATCACTCCGTGAAGGGCCTCACTCCACCATTCGTATGCGGGAATATTGAGCCGCGGAACTGCTGCAGAATTGTTCTGCATTTGCGTAGACTTCTCCGCAAGAGTCATCCGGTGCACCAAGTCGGCAGCCCTTTGTTCGGGCGTCAAATTGGTGTCCAAATACGGAGGAGTCGCTGCACCTTGGGCGACCGCAGATTGTACGGCCAAGGCAAAGAGAAGCGGTCCAGTTCCCAGGAGAAGTCTTCGCATCATTTGCGTCATCCATTTGTTCATTTGATCCTCAAGTTGGAACGTAGGCTGACCGTATACGAGCTGCCGTATCTTCGAAAAATGGCCCGCATGCCAAATCACAATAGGCAGGTCACGACAATTACGAAACGAGCGTTCTCCTTCGTCGCTCTACCGCGCGGCGACAGCCGGTTGGCTCACTGCCTGGAACAGCCGCGGCGCAAAATCTTTCAGATCGCGGCGCCATGTCTGCCACTCGTGGTTGGTCCCGGGTGACTCATAAAACACATGCTGGATCTTCCCCTCATCTAACGATTTGTCTAAATTCTCCAGTCCTGACTTCATGCGGTCTGGCTCGTCCGTTCCCACGCCGATCCAAAGCAGATGGACCCGCTTTGCAAATGCCGCCGGGTCAGCCATGGCCCCGTGGAACGCGGTCTTCGTGTCCAGCTTGTCGCTACCCATCGTGAACACATTGGCGGCTCCGCTGAATCCACCGATGTAGGAAAACAGATCCAGGTGATCGAACGTCACTTGGAATGTCTGCATGCCGCCCATCGAAAGCCCCGCCATGGCGCGGTGCTCACGATCTGACAACGTGCGGAAGGTCTGGTCGATGAACGGAATCAGCGCTTGCGTCATGTCGTCTTCGAATGCGCCCATCCGTTCCTGCATCACCTTAATGAACTCCGGCGAACCAAACGGCTTTCCAGTCATGTCGGGCACCTGATACCCGGCGCGGCTTGCATAACCGTTTGCCATCACAATGATCATCGGCTTTGTGTTTCCGCTCGCAATCAAATTGTCGAGAATGAAATTCGCCTTGCCCTGCCTGATCCAGCCGGATTCGTCTTCGCCCCCGCCATGCTGCAGATAAAGCACCGGAAACCGCGCCTTAGTCTGCGTGTCGTAATCCGGCGGCAGGTACACCAGTGCATGCC
>JBKQKT010000307.1:0-4044 GCA_052147365.1 Candidatus Korobacteraceae bacterium
ACCAGAAGATCCTCGATCAGGCGATGGCTAGCGGGACGATCGTGGCCTATGGCAACGATGTAAACCTGGTTCACCAGGCCGACGGCGAAACCCACGACGACTGGTGGTCAGCCATGTCCATGGCCGGGCTACTCAACGTGCTCGACCAGTTCTACAAGTCAGGCGGTACTACTTCGCCCGTGCTGGCCAGCGCCACGAAACACACGGACAACATTTTCGTCAGTCGGTATTACAACTGGCATGCCGGCTCGTGGAAGGATGTTTACACCCACGGTTCGTCGTATAAGTTGAAGGCTGACGCTCCGGAGAGCGCGGTGGATATGCTCAGCAAGAGCATGATCGTGCCGCTGATGGAGAAAATGCTCGCCGACGGCACCATTCACGAGTACGAAGTCGACACCGAGGCGATCCACACCGAAGCGCCGGGAACATTCTGGGTTTTCTATATTGCGGCGAACGCGGGAGGCCTCGACAAGGTCAACGCGGCACTGCGGGAATCCTTGAGGGCCAACGCGCTGGGCGGTCCGGCATTTGGTTCCATGGTGGACTTCACTCCGCACCGCGATTATCTGTCGCGCACCAACGCGACCTACAAGTAGTTCCCTGCATTACTTTCCCGGTTTGCGAGCGATCCCACCTTGTGGGGTCACTCGCGGGCCGATGGCTGGTGGGACGCTGATCTCGCCGGGCCTCATCGGCCCGGAAACATCGAGTAATGGCTGGCCGCTCCCATGAAGAACAGCATGGGGAACGACAGCACAAAGTTCAGCCGGGTGCAGAGCAGCGTCAGCCGCATGAACTTCGGCGCCTCGGGCGGCATGGGAGTGCCATCCCTGGCGTTAGCTTCAATCCAGCGGATCATCTTCTTCTGCATGCGCCAGACGAGACCCCAAACATTCAGCAGCATGAACCAGCCCAGCCCTCCGCCGATGCCGATCGCCAGCGCGCGATTGCTCTCCCAGCCGTTCTGGTTGAGCGCCAGAAAGATATAAGCCGCGCCGATGACGGCGACCGCCATGATCACGCCCAGCACCGGCCCTTTGCGCAGCGCATCCGCCGGAGACATCAACACTCCCATCTCAATGACGAATGCCAGCGTCCACAATAGGAAGAAGCTGCCGAACATCTTTCCCGGCGATGTCGCCTGGCCTGCGGCGGCGGCCGAGCCAGCGTCGGTAGCAACGATGTGCATCCAGTAGGCAATTCCAACCAGCACAGTCAGGAATGCGCTCCAGCGAAACCACCACAAAGCACGGGGCATGAGCTTGGGAACAACAATTCCCCGAGATTTGGCATCAAGCTCTTGCAGGAACGGCATGTTCACCAAGGTAAAGAAGTACAGCAGCCCGACCCAGGTTATCCCGGCAACAAGATGTATCCAGCGAAGAATCATGAAGATGGCGGCTTCGCCGCCGGGCAGGTCAATTTGCGGTGCGGCCCACAAGCCGATGAGCGAAACCAGCATTTGTCCTCCAAAGTGAGGTACTTAATGGCTTTTCTGCGGCAAGTCTTCCGATTTGGAGCTGCGCGCCGCATTTTACCATTACAGTCCCATGTGCTTGTTTTAGTTGAAATTGCATCTCTATCGCCTTATCGTTAGGTAGCTAACACTTTGGTTACGCATCCGGGTTGGCGTTTTCGTTACCGGTTGCGGTCGGCAGGGTTGCCACGCCCTCAGTCGTCCAGGCTACATATTTAGGGTGGAGATTTTTTGCGCTTGCCGCGGAGGACCTATGGAACTCAAGTCAGGTCAGAACATCCAGGATTCGTTCCTCAATACCGCTCGGAAGGACAAGTGCGTCATCACGATTTATCTGCTTAGCGGCGTGAAACTGACGGGAAGGATCCGCTCCTTCGATAAGTACTCGGTAGTATTGGAAACGAATAACCAGGAGCAATTGATCTTCAAGCACGCTATATCCACCGTGGTGATGGGGCGCTCCCTTCACTCTGAACGGCACTTCGAGCATCGCACGCCTGCCGAGCCCCATGCAGCCGGCGAGAGCGCGCCCACTGAGGATTAATTTCTATCGCTCGCACCGGTGGAACGAACTCCCGAACCAATAGCCGCTCCTTGCCGACCGGTCGGACCCAAGCTGAGCGCGTATTCCTCGTAGGAGTGGAACTTCCCACCCGCGCAGTAATCAAGCGCGGCAAATCTAGGCCTGCCAAGGACGCGGCAACAGACGCTGATGCGCCCGGAACCCCTGGAAGCCGGCAAGACTCCTCAGGGAAAGTTCCCCCTGGCGCGCGCATGGCACGTAGTGCCGCCTCCGCCCACCTGAACACGCATTTTGAAGAACGCGGCGAGTTTTCGCCGGAAGAGTCGATGGCCGAACTGCGCGAGCTGGCCACCAGCGCGGGCGGTAGCGTTATCGCTGAGTTTCTTCAGCGGAGGCAGAAACCCAACCCGGCCACGCTAATTGGAAGCGGAAAGCTGCAAGAGCTGAAGGGCGCAGTGGCGCCGAGTTCTCCCGATGTGGTCATCTTCGACCACGAGCTGACGCCCTCGCAACAACGCAACCTGGAGCGCGAACTCGACGTGCGCGTTATCGACCGCACGCAGCTCATCCTCGACATTTTTGCGCGCCACGCCCGCACCCGCGAAGGTCAACTCCAGGTCGAGTTGGCGCAACTGCAATACCTGCTGCCCCGGCTCGCAGGTCGCGGCATCGAGATGTCCCAGCTCGGCGGCGGCATCGGGACCCGTGGCCCTGGCGAGACGCAATTGGAGACCGATCGCCGCAAGATTTTCCGGCGCATCCGGCATGTGAAAGAGCAACTGGAAAATGTTCGCCGGATTCGCGGGCAGCAGCGGCAGAGGCGAGAGTCGGTGCCTATCGCGACCGTCGCTCTGGTCGGCTACACCAACGCCGGCAAGTCCACGCTGTTTAATGCGCTCACCAAGGCCGGGGTGCTGGAAAGTGCCCGCATGTTCGCCACCCTCGATCCCACGCTTCGCAGTGTCACTCTGCCGTCACGGCGACAGGTGTTGCTGTCTGACACTGTGGGATTCATACGAAACCTGCCGCACACGCTTGTGTCAGCGTTTCGCGCCACACTTGAAGAAGTACAGCGTGCCTCGCTGCTGCTACACGTATCCGACGTGACCAGCCCGACCGCGGGCGAGCAGCAGGCGCAGGTGGAGGAAGTGCTACGCGAGCTTGAGTCGCAAGATAAACCGCGGCTCTACGTCATGAACAAGATAGATCTGCTGCCGGACAAAAAGCGTGAGAGCCTGCTGGACGCGGAGAGCGTCGTCCACGTCTCGGCAGCAAAGGGCATGGGGCTCGAAAAACTGCTGGAGCACATCGACGCGCATATTGCGGAAGATCCGGTGCGGCGGGTGCATCTTCGGGTGCCCCAATCGGAGGGCAAGGCACTGGCCACGCTCGACGCCAAGGCGCGAGTTTATGCACGCGAATATCGCGACGGCTACGTCGATCTAGATGTGCAGGCACCGGAATCGCTGCTGCGACGGATGAAGAGTTACGTGATGGGGTGAGCCGTCAGGCTATTGTCCCGACAGATTGGAACAGGAGTAGCATCATTCACATGACCTATCGCGTGGTGCTATTACCATCGGAAGAAGGCTTCGCTGTGTCGTGTCCGGGTCTGCCCGGATGCTGGTCGCAGGGCGCAACCGAAGAGGAAGCGCTTGATAACATCAAGGACGCAATTCGGGAATATTTGGAGGCGGTCACTGAACTTACACACGGGCAGGACGTCCGTGAGGTGGAAGTGAAAGCGGGTTAATGGGTAAGCTTCCCGGGATTCCTCACCTTCAGGCGGTGCGCGCGCTGGAGAAGGCTGGTTTCCGCATTCTGCGTCAAGGCAAACACATCGTGATGACCGACGGCCAGCGCATCCTGACCATTCCACGCCACAATCCGGTGAATGCTTTCACCATGGGCGGCATTGTCCGCGACGCCGGACTGACCATCGAGCAATTTCGAAAACTTCTCTAATCAATCGAAGCTACACGACCCGCGTCCCCGCCTCGGCCTGCTCGTGGGCGTGGTAGCTGGAGCGCACCAGCGGGCC
>JBKQKT010000308.1:0-14531 GCA_052147365.1 Candidatus Korobacteraceae bacterium
GTAGCAGGAGGCGTCGCCGATCCTCGTGCATGAAGATAAGCGCCAAGCCGGAAACATAACCTGCAGCCAGAATATGGGATCCAGGCAGCCAGAGAACTCCAGCAAACCAACCCCACAGCGAAACCGCGCCGGGAGGAACAACCGCCATCACGGTCGCCGTGAAAATATTGATGATGAGCCCCACCGGGATGCACCATGCGCACACGCGCTTCAACACCGGTCTGTATTCATCGAGCCGTTGTACGATGCCGGCCCTCCACACCCACATGCCAAGCAGAAATAGCGCCACCGCATAGATCGCAAAAAGGGTGAAGGGCAACTGCTGTTTCCATTCCACCCAGTTCTGCGCAAGTATCTGCCGCACCGTTCCATGCGCGTAGATATTGATGACGGCGTAGATCTTTTTCATGTCCGGCGGCTTGGGAACCATCCACGGCCGACGGAATCGGCTGAAGTATAGGAATAAGAAAGTTGTGCTGGCCACGATTGGCAGCGTGAACAAACCTCCGGCCCACCACAGCAATGTCTTCTGCTGACGTTTGCGAAAGAGCAACAAAATTGCCCCCGAGAACGCATAAGTCAGCAGGATGTCTCCCCCCCAAATAAGGATCCCGTGGATCAGCCCGAAGAGTGCGAGCGCCAGAAGCCGCCGTGGATAGAAGCCCATGAAGCGCGCGCCGCGCGCTTCCGCCCGGCTCATCTGGATGGCAAAGCCCATCCCAAACAAGAATGAAAAAATCGTAATAAATTTCCCTTGGATAAATACATCGACGAAGGCCTGGGCCAGAATGTCGGCACGGCTGTGAAAGAGGACCCGGATATACCCGTAGCATTCGAGGGGCGCGACGAAAGCGCGCATGTTCGCCGTAAGAATTCCGAACAGGGCCATGCCCCGCAGAACATCGATAAAAAGAATGCGCTCGGAAAGGCTGACTGGGCCGCCACGCTGCGATTCCAACTGCATGTGCCACCCTCACACAGGCCATGATGACATGAGCAACCCGAGGGGAGTCAATTCCGCCGGCGGCGTTGATTTCAGGTGGCCCATTTTCAGCCTTGCCAACGAGTTCCAATTTCCCGTCGCCATACGTGCATCGCCTGCCTGTGTAGCGGCTGACGGCAAGTAGTCGGTAGCACCAAGTAGTACGTGGTCTGCATTAACTTAGCCCTTCGCCTCACAGAGCGAAGCACAGAAACTATCCCGCCACAACCTCATACGGCCGCATCATTTCATTGTCCTCGTGCTCAAGGATGTGGCAATGCCAGACGTAACGCCCGGTGAAGCCTTCGAAGGGCACGATGATGCGCGTCACCATTTTGCCGTCTGCTCGGACCGTGTCCTTCCATCCGGCCTCGTTCGGAGCCGGAGGCTCCGGCGCGGCAAGAAACTTTAGTTCGTTTTTGGTCTGGTAGGCCCAGGGTTCGTGGTGTTGCCGGTCGAGGATCTGGAAGCGCACCAGATGCAGATGAATGGGGTGCGTGTCGTCGGTAGGGTTGATGAAGCTCCAGATTTCGGTGCTGTTCAGGACAGGCTTTTCCGTTAGCGGCTGGTGCCAGTAGGTTCCGTTCAGTAGAAGCAGGATAGATTCCCCAGCCCGGTTCATATATTCGTCAAGGGTGAACAAGCGGGTCTTCACCGCGCGCGATTCCGCAATCTTCGGCACTGGCCGCAGTGTCGCCGGCAGAGAACTGTTGTCCTGGACCTTTCTAGCCGAGACCCGAAACTGCATGACGACGAAGGCATCGCTCTTCAGGACAATCTGCTCGCCGCGATGCTCGGAGAAATCCACGACTAGGTCTGTACGCTCAGCAGGAGCAAGCAATACACTCTTGAGCGGAACCGGCGCCGGAAGCAGCCCCTGATCAGTGCCGATCTGGTGAAAACCCAGTCCGTTCTGGAAAGCAAGATGATAGAACCGGCCGTTGGAAGCGTTTAGCACGCGAAAGCGATATTTGCGCGGCTCGACTTCCAAGTACGGGAAGAGCTTGCCGTTCACCAGAATGGCGTCGCCAAAGACCTCAGGAACCCACGGCGCTTGAGGCTTATCGGAAATGGGGTAATAAAGCTGGCCGTCGGGAGTGAGCAATCGGTCAAATAGGGCCAGTGGCACTTCGTATTTTCCGCTGGGCAGATGAAGCGCATCCTCGGCTGCGTCCCGAATTGCGAAGGAGCCAAACAGGCCGGCATAAATGTTGAGCCGGTTAATGCCCATGGCGTGGTCGTGATACCAGAGCATGGCCGCGTCCTGCTCGTTGGGATAGTGATAAACCGCCGACTTGCCGGGCACGATCCAATCCTCCGGATATCCGTCGCTCTCCGGGGTGGTTCTGGCACCGTGCAAGTGCGCAACAGTGCGAGCCTCCGGCTTGTCTCGTTCGGCCCCGTGAAGCCTGTAGTCAATGGGCAGGAAGTGCTGCTGCGGCAGTTCGTTTGCCCACTCTACGAGCAGGCCATCGCCGCTGCGAGTTTCAAATGTAGGACCGGGAACGGAGCCGCCATACGACCAGAAGCGAGCGGGTTTCAGATCGCGGTGGACTTTCATTTCCATTGCCTGCGCCGCCAGGCGGTAGTAGGGCAGCTTAATGTTCGGAGAGGAGGGCAGCGGCCGCGTTCCGAGCGGCTTCGCAATCGGCGGCACGGGCAAGGCGTCCACGAAAGGCTTCAGCGTCGTCGCGTTGAGTGTGTTTGGCTGGGTGGCCATGCTGTGGGCCGTCGCCGAGAGGGAACCTCGTCGCAAGAGCAAGCCGCCGGCCAGCAGGGAAGATTGCGCCAGGAAAGTTCGGCGTGAAGTCACCAGTTCACCTTATCGTGACGGCGGAAAAAAGCAAAACGGCAGATGGATGCACGCGGTGGGTTAACCGCTGCATCCATCGCCGCTTCTACTAACCTCGTTAAGGGCCGCAATGCCCGAGCAAATTACAGTTTGGCGCAGCCCGTTTGCGTGACCAACCCCGTGTTGTCGTTCAGCAGCACAAAGCGTAAGCAACTGTTAACAGACTGCCCAAGCATTGAGGCGATCGAGTTAGCGATCGTATCGAACGAGCCGTTTCCGATCCGCTGGCCGTTAAGCCAGTTGTCCTCGATGAACCGAATAATCGAGCTCTGATCGAGCATGGTGTGGTCCACGAAGTTCTGCCGGGCGTAGGGCGAGATCACCAACATCGGTATCCGCGGGCCATAGCCACAGCGTCCCTGCGCGTGGGGCGCGCTAATACCGGAAAGCTGAGGGATAGCAGTGCCGCACTGGCCTGGTGCCGTAAGGCCATCGGCGGTGGTCTGCGAGGTGTTGACGATTTGTCCAAGCTGGTGATCGTACCAGCCGTCGGAATCGTCCCAGTTGATGACAACCGCCGTGCTCGACCAATCGGGCAGTTGCGACAGGAAGTTGATGACGTCCACGATGAATTTCTGCTCGTCAATGGGGTCCGAATAGCCGGGGTGGCCTTCCTGATAGCCGGGCGCTTTGAGGAAGCTGACTTGAGGGAAATTGCCGGCATTAATCGCGTCATAGAAATCATGGATGTCGTACTGGTGATTTCCCGGATCGCCATTTCGGCCAACTGTCATTGGGGAAGTCGGACGCGTGTGGTTCAGATTCTGCGTGGACACATAGTATTGGAACGGCTCGTGATGTGGAATGTAGTCAGCCTTCGTGACACCAGTGATTTGAGACGTGGTCGAGCGCTTGCACCCTGTCGTGCCGTTCGGGTTAGTGATCGTCAGGTCGAAGCCACCTTCGAACCAGCCCCAGCTTATACCCGCCGAATTCAGCAGGTCGCCAATGTTCTTGCCGCCCACCTGGACTACTTCGCCGGTAGTTGTGGAACACATGTCGCCGAGCGGATCGGGGTCACCGATTACGGTGAAACCACCATTTCCGTCGCCGATAATGTTGCCAGTGCCATTCATGTTCTGCGTCACGCCGTTGGTCTGGCCCGAAACCAGATTCAGGGCACCTACCGTCGACGGCCCAAAATTGGTGCCGTAGGCGTTATCATTCAACGCGAAGTACTGCGCGTAGTTCCACAGCGCGGTCACGGTGTTGCCGTCGTAGTAGCCCATGGTTATGCCCGTGGTCAGAACTTGTTGTGGCGGCGGGCTGGGTGGCGGTCCGGGAGTGCCTGTGTTGAGCGGAAACAGGTCCATCAGTCCGGCATCGAAAGCCATCTGCTCGGGTCCGTAATCGTGGCTCATATCGGTCGTTGCCGCTTGAATTATGTCCAGGCGAAAGGGATTGGTTGCGCCCGTTCCATTTGCCGGATTCAGATTCGGATTGGCGGTCAACAGCGCAGTCGTCAAGCCGTTAACGGTGGGTGTGTTAGGAGCGGGGGTGAACTGCGGCTCTCCCGCGGGGTTGGTCGCGTTTGGATATGTACCGAAGTAGTGATCGAAAGAGATATTCTCCTGGAAGATCACAACCAGGTGTTTGATCGGTGTCGTGGTTGGCGGTGACGCGTCCGACCGGGACGTCTTAGAATTCGGCGACTTGGGATTCGCTGCGAAGGCTGCCGGAGCATCCAGCGGCCCGATGACCAGCAGCGCCATCAACGTAGCAGAGAGTAACTGTCTCATATTCCTCCTCACCCTTTAGTCCCACAGGACTCGTCCCTTCATACGTTGCCAACATCACAGGAGGTTGAAAGAGGAATTAAAAGGCGATGAAAGAAGCGGTCCTCCAGGTGCGGAGGCACGCACAGTGCGAGTTATGTCGAAAATGAGTTCCAGAGATACGCTAAAAACGAAAACCGGCCGCGTTTCGCGACCGGTTCAACGAGTGCCTAACCGCAGATCCCTCCGCTCGGACTGAAGTCCTCGGTCGGGATCACAGCGTAAAGTTAATCGCCGTACATCAATTCCCGCTCTTCCTCCACCAGCGGTGCGGCGGGCTTGATGCCGCCGATGCCTGCCAGCGGAATGAAACCTTCCTGGCTAACCGGCTTCTCGCCCAGCACGTGCTCCTTGTAGAGCGCCATCATGCGAGCTTTTTCGGCTTCAGCTTTCACGCGCTCGTCGCGGGCCTTGAACTTCTCCTGGCGCGCGTTCTTGGCGATGCCCAGTTTGTCCAGCGTGTCATTGGCTTCGGCGTTCACATGCTCGTCCACAAGTTTGAGCGTGTGGGCGGTAGTTTCGAGGCCGACCTTCTTGCCGCCGGCGAAGATCTCGTGACGACCGTGCTCCTCGTACCACTTGGTGAGCGTGGCGGTCATGTGCATCTTCTCCACAATATTGCGCCAGCCCACGCCGGTGTTGTAGGCACAGAAGCTGATCTCGCCTTCCTGCGTAGCGTAGGGGATGATGCACTGCTCGGTACGGCGGAAGTCATAGTTAAACAGGTCCTGGAACCACATACCTGCGATAAACAGGAAGTTCCAGCGATCGCGGCGGCGCTTCTCGATATCGGTCTCAGTGCGCTCGCCGGTAACTTTGCCGTAGTCCTTGCCGGTGGCGCCGAAGGTCTTGTCGAACTTTTTCAGCAGATCGGCGAACTTGAAGTGCTTCGGCGACTTGAACGGGTCGTAATTCTTCAGCAGCGCCAGCGTCATGCCGACAATCGACATCCATTTGCCGCGCGCCGCGTCATTTACCTTCGCAATGTCTTTGGCGATGGTGTCGCCGTTGAGGAACGCTGTCACCGGGACAGCTTCCTTGGTTTCCTTGTCGATCATGACGGCCATGCCGACACCGCAGTTCGGGTGGCAGCCGCAGCTCAATGAGCCCCAATCCTTATCGGGACCGTGGACCAAGTCAGCCCAGTCCGAGAAGGTGCTCATAAAGGAGATCGGGAACCAATCGCGCGTAGGCTCGCCCATTCCTACCTGGTTCTTTACGTCGTGCGCCAGATGCGACAGCGTGTAGCGCTGCGCTTGGCGACGCTCATCCGTGATCGCTTCGTCGCGTCCTGTGAAGGACACTGGTTGGAAGGACAGGAATGAGATGCGCTTGGGATTGTCGAGCGCAAACTGAATAATGCGTCCTACCTGCTCGTTGTTCAGGTCGTTGACGATGGTGACGACCGGGACAATCTCGACGCCGGCCTTGTGCAGGTTCTCGATCGCCTGCAACTTCACGTCGAATAGATTGCCGACTAGGCGGTGGGAGTTGGCAGCGTTGCCGATGCCATCAAACTGCAGATACGCATAACGCAGGCCAGCTTCCGCGGCCTGCTTGGCGAACTCGAAACTCTTGGCGAACTCGATGCCGTTGGTTGCAGCCTGCACGCTGTTATAGCCGACCTTGCGCGAGTAAGCGACCGCGTCCAGGAAGTAGGGCGACAATGTCGGCTCGCCGCCGGAGAACTGCACTGACATCTGTCGCCGCGGCTTAATGGTGATGGCGTTGTCGAGCATGGTCTTGATCTCGTCCCACGTCAGTTCGTGGACGAAGCCAACCTGGTTGGCATCCATGAAGCAGGGATCGCACATCATGTTGCAGCGATTCGTAAGGTCAATGGTCAGCACCGATCCGCGGCCGTGCAGTACCGTGCTGCTGCCGTGATGATGCAGCTTCTCGTCATTGTGGGCGCGGATGTCACGGCCGGGGAAAGTCTCTTCCAGGTGCCGGAAGAAGGCGGTGTCCATCGCCATCACATCTTCAAAGTGGCCGTGCTTGGGGCAATCCTTAACCATCAGGATCTTGCCGTCGCGCTCGATGATCTGCGCCTTGATTTCGCCGACCTTTTCGTTCAGCAGGATCTCGACCGGCAGCTTGCCATCGATAATCTGCTGGCGGATTTCAGGAACGCACTTCGGGCACAGCGAGTCGGTGGTGCGCGGCCAGCCGAGCGGCGGCTTCGACTTCTCGTACGATTTCAACAGTGGCTTGTCCGACCACTTGGGCGTAAACGAAGGATTGGGATGGATGCTGTTGATTTTGTCGAAGACCGCCCACGCGCCTTTGGCGGCGACGGTCACGGCCTTTTCAACGTACTTTACGGGCTTGTGCATTTACGCCTCTCGCTGTTTGGGATGCGGTACGTAACCCCCACGACGGGGCCAAGTGCCACACTACTACTCACTTGTAAGCTAAATGCCCAAGGCCGAACGGGCCAAGCGAGATGGGCCAAATGGGAGCATTTGACGGTTTAGCGGGGGTATCGGACATTGAATGGCGGGCCGCCTTAACAGCTATGTTATTGAAAAGCCAAGCTCTGCATCGCCTTTAATCCGCCGCTGTTTCGCTGGCCCGGTGGGTCTCCACCGCGCCATGGCGTACCGGCCACCAGGCGGCAAATGCAGCCCCGAGATACATGGCCCCCACGATCCAGAATCCGTAGGTCAACCCGTTGCGGTGCGCGGCCTCCCCGGCGATGAGCGAAGTGGCGATCTGCAACGCGCTGGCGCCGAAGGAAAACATGTTCTGCACCCGGCCCATCATGTAGCGCGGGACGATCTCCATCATCTCGCTGGAGAGGGCGATGCCGCCCACACCTCGGCTGGAGCCCATGATGAAGTAGACCGGCACCGCGAACACTAACCATCGCGACGCAGGCAGCAGAAACAGTGATAACGCAATCACCGACATCGTAATTGTCACCGAGCGATGCGCACCGCGACGTCGGATAAACGTTGCCGCATAAAACACGCTCACGAAGGCGCCCGTCGCCCATCCTGCATTGATCCAGCCATAGCCAACCGCGCCGCCGTGCAGGATGCGCTCGCTCAGCGGGGCCGAAAGCACGCCCTGCGTCATCATGGAAGCGACAAACAACGCCCAGGCGACGCCGATGAACAGCACCGGCTTGTTCTGCCACACAAACCGGTTGCCCTCGGCGAGTTCATGCATGAAGCGCTGTACTGCGGTACTGGGCGCCGGCGCGACCTCTGCGTCCGCGTCCGGCGCGACCGGGCGCGAAACGATCACCCTTCCCTTGCGTACACAAAAGACACAGGCAATGGAAACCGCATAACTGGCAGAATCGATGAGCAACACTCCGCCCAGCCCGATGTGGTTGTACATGAAACCGACGATTGCGCCCGCAAGCAGCCAGCCTCCCTGTAACGCGGCCAGAAACAGCGAGTTTGAGTCCACCATTTTGTCGTCCGGCGTGAGCTCCTGGATGAGCGCATTCACGGTGGGAAAGAACATCCAGAAGCCGATGGCGACCAGGACGTTCATGGCGTATAGCTGCCACAAACGGACGTGGTGCGTCAGCACCAGCATCGCGACGAAGAGGATGATGGCACCGCGCGCTGCATCCAGCCACATCATCAGGTGGCGGTGGTCTTCGCGGTCGATGAGCACGCCGGTGAAGGGCAACAGCAGCATGGAGGGAAGCGTCTGCAGGGCGATCAGCATGCCCAGAGATACCTCCGAATGAGTGGCCTGCAGGATATACCAGATCACTGCGGCTGAGTTCATGCCGCTGCCGATCATGGAGACGAGATTGGCCAGGAAAATCAGCCGCATCCCCCGGTGTTGCCACATTTGCTTCATGCTGTTTTCCACTGTAACCCAGATGCGCGGAGACAAGTGGGGCCAGTGCCGTGACCTCACCTATCGTTGTGCGCCGGGTCATAGCGCATCCTGCCCAAAAGAGATACGATTTTCGCAAGTACAGGCTCCGGGCGACCGCAGGTACGGCGGGTCCGGACCGTCCTTACGAGGTGCATGATGCGTTTCGCGCGTCAATTTGTTCTGTGTGGGTTGCTGTTTACGGCAGTTGCGGGCTGGTCGCAGAACGTGAGGATCGCCATTCCGGCGGGATCGCCGGAAGACCGGGACCTATCAGCCATTGCCGCCGAAGGCGATGCGCAGAAGCGCATTGCTTCTTACCAGGAGTTCATCCAGAAGTATGCTGACAACAAACCAGCGCTGTCTTATGGCGAATGGCAGCTCTCGATCCAATATCTCTCCGCCGGCGACTCGGTCAAGGCGCTGGAGTACGGAGACAAGGCGCTGGAAGTTTATCCCAACTGTCTGGACATCATCGTTTCGCAGGCCGGCGTGGCGCAGGCGATGAAGGACAACAGCAAGGTTGTGGACTACGCGGTGCAAGGAGCCAAGGTGTTCCATTCCATCGCGACCCAGGCTAAACCGGCTGATGTGTCGGATGCGGATTGGGCCAGACAGATGAAGGAGGAACAAGACTCAGTCAAGCCCGGCTATGACTTTCTCGAAAGCGCCGCCTACAGCGCCATCGCTGGCGAGCAGGATCCGGGGAAGCGCATGACCGATATTGAGAAGTTCACGCCCGCCTTCCCCAAATCGCAATACGAGACGCAAGTTTCACAGCTCGCGTTATACAGCCTGCAGCAGTTGAATCAGCCGCGACGCGCCGAAAGCTACGGTGAGAAGGCACTGGCTGCCAATCCCGACAGCGTGCCCACACTTTTGATGTTGGCCAATGCCTACGCCGAAGACCCAAAGCAAGTGGCCAAGGCGCTGACGTACTGCAACAAGGCCATCTCGTTGACCAACGGCGCCAATGCCGACAAGAACCAGAAGCTGTCCGCGGGCCTCGCGCACTCCACGCTGGGCTACGTGTATTTAAAGCAGGATAAGCTGGCGGCAGCAGTGCCGGAACTGAAGACATCGGTCAGCTTGTTGCAGGATGATCCGCAGGCGCAGCAGGCGGCGCTGTTCCGGCTGGGTTGGGCCTATGCCAAACGTAATGACAAAGCGGATGCGGTAGCCGCGCTGCAAAAGGCCGTCGCCATCGATGGACCGTATCAGGCTCCCGCGAAGGACATGCTGGCAAAAGTCAATGCGGCGGGGAAGAGATAGCCATTACGGCGTGGAGTTCATTTCTTGAGCAGCGCGTCGGTCAGGAGATGGGCTTTCACCGCGAGGTTATAGGCGCGTTCGAAGTCGCCCTCGCTGCTGGCCTTGCGTGATTGCGCGATGTAGGACTTGATCTGCATCAGCATGGTTTCTTCATCGTGACTGAGATTGTGATTCAGGCCCTTCAAGTCCTTTTCGGCGGAGTCAATCAGTTCCGTGGTCGTCTGTTTTTGCCGGACGATTGTCTGGCTGGAGACATCGGCAGCGAGGGCCGTGTCCGGAGCGCCCTCGACCACCGGATTAACCGGAGGGCGATTGACAGCCACCGCGCTATTGGCCGGGGGGGGCGCCGGCGGGTTGGCCTGAGTGACGGGAGCAGGCTGAGCTGGCTTTTTTGCGTTATGGTGCTTGGGCGGCGACTTCTTCGGTGGGGCTTCCTCTGCGGTCGCCTCCTGCTGCGTAGCCGGCGATTCGGGAGGTGGCTCAATTTCTGCAATCTGGTCGGGAACCGAAACTTCCAAGGTGGGAGCCTGCATCTTCGCCGGAAGCTGAGGTTTCTTTTTTTCGCAAGTAGTGCTCGACAGCAGCAGCAATGCCATCAGAAGCAAAGCGAATTGGCGCCTCAATGGCATGCGAAGTGGAATTCCGCTGTTACGATGGCGTCTTGCGATCTGCCGAAGCCAGCCGGCAGAGGTTACTGAGCCATCATAAACCCCGCTCGGGGCGCGACCTCCAATACAGTGTCTTCACTATCTAGTGCGAGTGACGGCTTCCAGATTTTCCCGGTCCTGCGTGGCGGTGAGTGGAAGCAGCAGACGGAAAGTCGTACCCCGGCCCATCTCGGTGACGAAGTCGAGTGCGCCGTTGTGCAATTGCATTACTCGATAGCTCATGGCCAAGCCGATGCCACTGCCGGTCCGCTTGGTCGTGAAATAGAGGTTGAAGATTTTATCGCGAATCTCAGGCGGAATGCCGCTTCCCTGATCGCGCACTTCGATCGTGACTGCTCCATCCAGGCGTCGCGCCACAATGTTAAGCAAACCACCGCCGCTCATGGACTGCACACCGTTAAGGACGACATTGAGCAGCGCTTGCTTGATGAGATCAGAGTCGGCGCGAACTGGCAAAGGCTCACGAGCGAAATTGGTTCGCACATCCACACCTTGGCGCGCTGCTTCCGGCGATGCCAGGGAAACCACTTCTTCGGCCAGGCGGCGCAGGTCGAAATCGGAAAGACGCAACTCGACAGGCCGGTGAAAATCTACCAGCGTCTGCACGACGCGGTCCAAGCGATGGATCTCCCTTCCAATGATGTCCAGGTGGCGGCGTGTGTCGGGATCGACTGCACGCATCTTCTCGCGTAGTAGCTCCAGGTGCACGACGATGGCGTTGATGGGGTTCTTGACCTCGTGAGCGACGCCCGAGGTGAGGCGTCCAATGGCAGCCAGCCGCCGTGAAAGCTCGATCTCGTTCTCAATGCGCCGGACCGATTCGGCATCACGCATGGTGAGAAGCGCGCCAATGCGTTCACCCCGCTCCGCAATGAAGTCGAGTGTGATCTGGATTCGGCGGCCGTTCTCCAGTTCGATCTCCCGTTGCGGAATCGGCTGATGCAGAGCAAAAGAATCCAGCACGATAAGCCCCAGTTTGGTGGCGTCGCTGAAGGCGCTTTCCACCGGGTTGCCCAGGATCTCTCCCCGTGCACGGCCGATGAAGCGTTCGGCAGACGCGCTCACCAGCACAACGCGGGTGTCGCTAGTGAACAGGACGAGGCCGTCCTGCAGAGTCTCCATGATCTGATCGAGGTTTTCCTTCAGTGCGCTGAAAACCTCCTTGACATCACGGATCTGGCGCCCCAGGCGATCAATCTTGGTGTTGACCATCCCGTATTCATCGGTGATGTTGGGATCCGGTTCTGGCGCGACGTCGGTAACCCCTGCGGTCATCAGATCGAGACGGCGGCCGATTGCCTCCAGCGGCCGCAAGGCGATGTTCGAAACGCCCGCCGCCAGCGCGAGCGAGACCAGAATTGCGACGATGGAGAGTTCGATGGCCCGGCTCAATTGCGGTTGCACTTCGTTCTGAAGAAAGACGCTGGAGATACCGACACGAATCTCGCCAAAAGGCTGTCCCTGGCGCTGGACCCCCAGTTTGACGTCATAAACTTTCGGCTTGCCGTATACGGCTTTCAGCTGCTGAAGGAAGTTTCCGTTCAGGACATTTGCAAAATCCTCACGTTTTTCGAGCTGGGTCCCGATAGCTGTCGGCTCGGTATGAACGATGGCGCGGCCATTTATATCGGCGATAGCAGCATCGGAGATAGTTTGCGAGTAACCGACGATCGATTGCAGCAGGGTGGTGAGCCCGGGGTCGTCTTGCAGTGCCTTGTCCAATACTGCTTGGACTTGCTTGGGGTCGTTGGTTTGGGCAAAGGCGCTGCTGAGGTCGATCTGCGAGGCTTCGCGCGCGCTTTCCCGGATCTGCTTGGCAACGAAAGCGGCACCGTCGTAGGCTTCAGCCGTGCGCTGCCGGACGAGGTGGGACACGTACACATACGAGAACATGGCGACGAGAGCGAAGACCATGCCGCTGATAGCAAGCACCAGCTTCGTTTTCAGCCGGATTCGACCCATGGAGACTAGTCCCGTGGAAGTATTAGCGGAATCATATCAGCCATTGCCGCCACAGAAAACCGGAAGGAGCGGCAGTCAATCACATAATCTGCTATCGGCCACCTTGGTCTTAACCTCCGAACGGGGCAGACTCTTCGATGCCTGCGCGAGCGCAAGTGCAACAGTATGCTATGGTTGTCGCGTCCGGTGCCAAACAACGGAATGTGCGGGGTTCGCGTCCAAGCTGTGAACCCTGAACCCAACCCTCATCGCCGTTCGCTAGGCAATAACGGGGGACAAGAAAGCGGCCAACCGCATGGAAGAGAACAGTAAGTTGCAGAGTGAGACGGTCACTAGACTCCGAACCCTGGCCCACGATCTCAGCAATTCCATCGAAACCATCATGCAAGCTTCTTATCTTTTGGCGCACGTCAAACTCGCCGACGACAATCGAAAGTGGATCGAGTTGATCGACAAGGCTGCGCAGGATGCGGCTCGTATCAATCGTGAAATCCGCGAAATCCTACGCACGCGGAGCTGATTGCCGCAGCCCCCATATCGCTGGATGAGTAGGCAGGCCCACCGGCGCCGCTTCAAATTCCGTCCGAGAAAACGTTTCCGCGACTGGACGAGAAATTTTGGCTGCCCAGCTTCGAGCCGATCAGCCAAGCATGGAAGAGATTAAGAGGTCAGTTTCGCATCCATGGTAATGGTGGCATTCAGGACGCGCGAGACCGGGCACCCCTTCTTCGCGTTCTGCGCCGCCTCGGCGAATTTCGCCTGATCTGCGCCGGGGATCTTTGCGCTGACGTCCAGATGCACCGCCGTGATCGTGAAGCCTGCATCAGTCTTTTCCATTGTCAAGTTTGCTTTCGTATCGATGCTTTCAGCGGTCATACCTGCCTCTCCGAGCTGAGCCGAAAGAGCCATAGAAAAACAACCGGCATGCGCCGCCGCTATCAATTCTTCAGGATTTGTACCGACACCGTTTTCAAAGCGCGTGCTGAAGGAGTATTGAGTTTGGCTAAGAACGCCACTCTGTGTGGAAACAGTTCCTTTGCCGTCTTTCAGACCGCCTGACCAGTGGGCACTGGCTGTGCGTTGCATTCTGTCCTCCTGTAAATCCAGTTCATTTTAGCTTGCCGGTGCGCGAAACAGGTCAAATGTTTTGTGACAAGAAGTGTGCGCGCAATTGATTAAAGAAAACCTAGGAATCTTGGCCATCAACCTGCATGATGGTGACTGTAAGCTCGACAACCGGACTCGGGCTGTCTTGGATCCACTGGCGTTGATTTCGACACGCATTCGTGCACCGAGGCTTGTTCGGGTTCAGCAGCGCCTTAGCTTATGCGAGGGCTAATGGTCGGTACAGTTGCGTGAAAACACGCCGCGGCTGGCGGAAGGAAGAGTCTTCCACCCGGTTGGTACATGTACCTTCGTAACCACCGAAGACCCGAAATCTCTGGAATTCTACATGCCCCGCAATATAATGCGAGTCGGGACTCCAGATCTGCCGGGACTCCTGTGCGCATTTCGGCGCGCCGTTAGAGGGCTGAGTGATAATTTGGGTTTTATCTAACGTGTTTACTAACTAGTTACTATTCCTAGGTCAGCTTTTTACAGACAAAACAACTCTAGTCGGAGGTTGTGAATATGAAAAAGACTATGATCGCTACCCTTGCCGCGTTGATGCTCGCCGGAGCTCTGAGTGCTGTCAGCGGCGCAACCTCCCTGAGCGCCACCACCCCCCTCATCGTAATCGGGGACGGGTCTTCGCCAATGCCGATGGCCCTGCCCTCTGCGGATAACCCTGGTGATGCTTCATCCTTCACCTCAAAATTTTGAAATCCAGGTCAACGACCAAGGAGACATTGCAATGAAGAATCTTCTGCTCATTATCGTCGTCACGTTCACACTCGTTGGCACTCTTTGTGCCGGTTCCCACTCCGTTCTTGTTGCTAACAATCCAGAGACGATTCTCATAGATGAGAGTTCTGTTCTGCCGTCATGGTGTGCTGGGAGTTCCTGTTTTGCTGCCCCTTCTGTTATGGCTCCAGGGGACGGCGGCTCGCCGATGCCGGTGTGCCAGCCGGGGAAGAGCTGCAACAACGATCAGCTGCAGTTGCGTGCCGGGGACGGCGGCTCGCCGATGCCGGTGTGCCAGCCGGGGAAGAGCTGCAACAACGATCAGCTGCAGT
>JBKQKT010000309.1:0-3215 GCA_052147365.1 Candidatus Korobacteraceae bacterium
GCACAGAGAAGGTGGTGTTGTCGGCTTGTAGCCCGGGGGCGCTCTGCCTGATGTAGATCAGCCGGTCCTCGTCGCGATTGACGAGAGGCTTGAGGAGAACGCCGCGTACCAGCGTGAAGATGGCAGCGTTGGCGCCGATCCCGAGGGCCAGCGTGAGAATCACGGCGAGCGCAAGGCCTGGAGTACGACGTAATGAGTGAACCGCGACTCTGAGATCGCGAACGAAGGGCATGTACTCACCCCCTAATCCCAATTGTGCAAAAGCACCATGCCTGCCAATGCTAAGCCACACATTTTGAATGTGTTAGTGCATGGTGCGCCTGTCTATCCTGTCCGCTTCTGCACAACCCTGTCGCAATACCGGACACTAGGCCTGTTTCCTGTGCCACTCCCAGGCGCTGCGCACGATGCTTTCGATGTCGGAGTGTTGCGGGTTCCATCCCAACACTTGTCGAATTTTCTCTGAGCTGGCTACCAGCACGGCCGGATCGCCGGCCCGCCGCGGCGCTTCCACGGCAGGAATTGGATGTCCGGTCACCTTGCGCGCAATCTCAATAACCTCGCGCACACTGAAGCCGTTGCCGCTGCCCAGGTTGCAGATGAGTTGCGGATGCTCTTCCAGTCCGTCCATCGCGAGCAAGTGCGCCGTTGCCAGGTCATCAACATGAATGTAGTCGCGGATGCAGGTGCCATCCTTGGTCGGATAGTCGGTCCCGTAGATGGAGATGGCCGGGCGCTTGCCCAACGGCACCTGTAGCACCAGTGGAATCAGATGGGTTTCCGGATCGTGCTCTTCGCCGCGCTCGGCGGTCGCTCCGGCCGCGTTGAAGTATCGCAGGCTGGCGTAGCGCAATCCGTGGGCCCGGTGAAACCATGACAGCATCCGCTCGACGATGAGCTTGGACTCGCCATATGCGTTGGTCGGCTCCAGCGGATCGTCCTCCATGATGGGGATGCGCCGGGGCTCGCCATAGACGGCCGCCGTGGACGACAGCACGAAGCGCGGAACGCCATACTTCAGGACAGCTTCGAGCAGAGTCAGGGAGCGCGCAGAGTTGTTGTCGAAGAATCTCTCGGGGCACACAACCGACTCGCCGACCTCGATGGAGGCGGCGAAGTGCATTACAGCGTCGAAGCGGCCCGCTTCGAAGATGCCGGCGAGCGCGGCCGTGTCGCCGGTATCGGCCTGGACGAACTCGGCCTGCGCCGGAACCGCTTCCCGGTGGCCCTTGCTGAGATTGTCCAGCACGGTGACGGAATGGCCGTTGCGCAACAGGCGGTCGGCGACCACGCTTCCGATATATCCCGCACCGCCGGTGACCAGCACTCTCATTTGTGGGCTGCTCCTTGAAGTGTCGAAGGCCGATTGTAATGCCTTGGGTGGCTGGGACTGACCGCACGTCCAAAATCTGGACATGCTTGTTCATTTTATGGACAACAGGGCAGCGGTTATCGTGTTACCTAACGCCACAGTACTCATGTCTTTAGTTACTTGAGACTCGTCTTAAATGTTGGCAGAAGAGTTGCAGTTCTTTTACGGCACGTTAGAACTATCGTGCACCGAAACTTTAGTGGTTGCCGCGATTCGTTTTGGGGTAACCATCCTCCGCCCTGCGTCTCAACCGCATGGCTCCGCCACAATGGGAGTTGCAATGGCGGAGCCATGCACTACGCCCCTTCGTCATGAACAGCGAGAGAGAAAGAAGTTGGCTGGCTGCCTACACGCGTTCGCGCCATGAAGGCCATGTGGCCGGCCAGCTCGCCATCAAAGGAGTTGAGTCGCTACTGCCGACGTACGAAAGATTTTCCCGCTGGTCTGATCGCGTCCGGCGCAACCAAGCGCCGTTGTTTCCCGGCTATGTTTTCGTTCACGTTTCCCACGAGGAGCGCGTTCCGGTGCTGCAAACGAGTGGGGTGGTCAGTATCGTCTCGGTCGCTGGCCGGCCAGCCCGTCTCGCGGACGACGAGATTGAGAGAATGCGCGCCTGTGGAGCGCATGCCAGCCTGGTTGAGCCGCACCCGTTTCTAAGAATTGGACATCAGGTGCGCGTCAAGCATGGGCCGTTCGCCGGCTGGGAAGGCGTGCTTGTGGAAAAGCAGAACGGCGCCCGGCTGGTAATCACGGTCGAGCAGATCATGAAGTCCGTCTCCATCAATCTGCACGGCGCGGACGTGGAACCCGTCTAGTGGCGGGATGCCGCCGCCGGCCTTTCCAAATCCTGGATGCTCAAAGTCATGGCTGCTTCGCAAGTCTCCTCGCCGACCCCGTCCGCGTTGGACGGTTTCTTCCCTTCGCCAGTGCTGGACGGGCGTCGCGCCGCGGGGAACCTCGATTCATGGGAACGGCTAGTCAGCCTTTTCAACGCTGCTGAACGCTGCGTTGACACCGTAGCAGTCATCGCGGCGGTTTATTGTGCATTGGCCCTGCACCGCCTGTTGGGTTTGGGAAGTGAAGTGCAATATCCCGTATCTACGATGCTGCTGTATGCGGCGGCGTTCGCTCTTCTGTTCGTGATCCTCCTTGAGCGGCGTGGCGGATATCGTCCCTACGTTAGCCTTCTGGCAGTCGGCGAAACGGAACAGGTCCTCCGCGTGACCATGGAAAGCTTTCTGCTGGTGCTGCTGGTCGCGTACTTCACCACCGAGCACATCTCGCGCCTGGTTGCTGTGCTTGTATTGGTGACGGTGCCGACATTCGTCATTGTGGGGAAGTGGGAGATGCGGAATGGGCTGCGACTTCTACGTGCCGGCGGTTATGGTTCTCGGAGAGCAGTTATTGTGGGCGTCGGGCCTTCCGGCAGGCGGATTTACTCCGCGCTGGTTCGCTCTCCCAAGTGCGGAATAGAGCCGGTGGCGTTCGTGGACGACGATCCGCAAAAGCAGGGACTCGAGATCTACGAATCTGCGTATGAACGAAAGCGGTCGACGAAGGTGCTACCCGGGCCGGTCTGCCCGAAGTTGCTGCAAGAACTGGATGCCAGAGTAATGTTCATCACAACGCCCGGGCCGGAACGCGAGGTGGTGACTGCGATCGCTTCAGCAGCCGGCATGGATACGTATTTCGTTCCCGAAGACTCTTCCAAACCAGGCTACCGGATTGACTACGTCGACTTCGACGGCATCACACTAGCGCATGTGTCGAAGGGCCAGACGCGCGCCGTTGGTGACTTTGCAAAACGAGCGATCGACGTGGTCGTTTCAGTGGTTTGTCTGGC
>JBKQKT010000310.1:0-8405 GCA_052147365.1 Candidatus Korobacteraceae bacterium
AGCGCTAAGGTCATCAGTTTCTGCTCATTGTTGTGAGCGGAGTCGCGCCAACGAAAAGTGACTTGCCCGTTGGCAAACGAGACCAGTCGATGGTTGGAGATGGCCACGCGATGGGTGTAACGGCCGAAATGCATCGCGCTCTCGAAGGTGGAGCGGCAGGCTACATCGTCAAGAGCATGCCGCCCCAGGTCTTGCTGGAGGCCATCCGTAAGGTGCACGGCGGCAAGAAGGCAATCCCCGCCGAAGTCGCTGCACGGCTCGCGGACCACTACAGCGATGAAGGGCTGACAACCCGCGAGATTGAGATTTTGCAGCAGGTTGCCGAAGGCAATCGTAACCGGGATATCGCCGAAAAACTCTTTATCTCCGAAGGAACCGTTAAGGTTCACATCCAGCACATTATGGCCAAGTTGGGAGCCAACGACCGCACCCAGGCAATCACGATTGCCGTCCGTCGCGGCATCATCCATCTTTAACATTCCCAATCGGAGCCTCCCAATCGGGAGTATTGCGGACTACTACTATAGTAGTATTTCAAAATTTCAGATCCGGCAGATTCGCCTCCCACGCACACTCGATAGTCTCTCTTTGCGGTATTTACGAACAGTTGAGGAGGCTACGCTTGCGGCGGTTGTATTCCACATTTCCAGGCAGCTTGCCGGGAGCTGGTCTGTTGCTCTTGCGAATCACAATCGGCGTAGGACTGTTGATTCACGCTTTGTCCTGGCTGATTGAACCGCAAACCTCCAACAATGGAATGTGGGCTCCGGGCCTGCTCGCTCTCGTAATCGGTATCTCCTTTATTTTGGTTTTTTTGACTCCACTGGCAGGTTCCGTTTCAGCGCTGGCGGGCATGGCGATTCACTGGTTGCATCCGGAGTGGAGTGCTTCCATGACAGGCCTGCTAGGTTGGAACCCGCTTTTTGTGGTCATTGCTGTCACACTGCTGGGGCCTGGGCGTTCTCACTCGATGCCTACTTCTTCGGGCGCCGCAGAATTGTTGTCCCTCGCGTAACAAATACCTACGGTTTTACCTGGGCTTTTTCCCTCCGTCTTCGCGCCCCTGCTTGCTTCGTCGAGTGCGTCCCGGCAGTCGATGCCTATTGACTATTGTCATAGCCAAAAGTGGTATCTCAGACATCTCCCGCAGCGTTATCGAAAAAACTTCTTATCGTGAGATGCCCTGTCCCTGCGAGAAACCGCATAGTACCTGCAGCGAACACGAAGATTCCTGACTACGGCGATTATCACGATAGCGGCAGGATGAAGCGAATAAGTCGCAAATCGAACAGCAGTTAGAGGAGGATGTCATGAAGACAATGAGCGCGACAATGAGCGCGAAAACGAACGCGACGCTAAGGCTTGCTGGTTTTGTTCTCGCGTCGCTGATTCTATGCAAGACAACACTGGCCCAGCAGCCGCCGGACAACGTGCAAGGCAACTGGACAATTTACTCCACGAGAATCCAGGACGGTCAGATCGAAGTGAAGCATGTCCAGATTTCACAATATGGAAACAGAATCACTGGATACTTCGAAGGTCCAAACCAGTCGGGGCCGATTCAAGGAGAAGTAAATATCCACCACATTCGCTTCAGTACGGTCACTCGCAACGTTCTGACGTTCATGGGACAGATCTACGGCGATAATATGTCCGGGACGTACGGACTTCACGGGAAGCATGCTCCATGGCAGGCCCAACGTAACCCGCCGATAGCGCAGGCAGTCCCGACCACACCCGCAATCAACTATCAGCCTGTCTTGACTCCTGTTGCTGCTACCGAAGCTGCGCCCGAACCGCAAGCTGCTCCGCAGCCGGTAGCGGCTTCCGCGATGCAAAGCAGCTCCACGGTGCAAAGCAGTTCCGCGGTGCAAGACAGTTCCGATTCCGGACCCACACCCGCACCCCTGTCATCGGATCAACTTGACGCCCTGGTCGCACCGATCGCGTTGTATCCCGACGCGCTGGTCGCGCAGGTGCTCGCTGCGGCTACGAATCCGGACCAAATCACGTACGCCGACGACTGGCTGGCACAAAACAGAAACCTGACGGGCGCCGCGCTTGGGCAGGCGGTCGACCAGCAATCCTGGGATCCCAGCGTCAAGGCTCTAACGCAGTTTTCTTCTGTGTTGGATAACCTGGCTCATAACCTCTCGTGGACGTCGAGCCTCGGGCAGGCATTCGCGAATCAACAGTCCGATGTGATGGCGGCGGTGCAGGCGATGCGCGCGAAAGCGCAAACGGCCGGAACCCTGCAATCCAATTCGCAGATCACGGTCACTCAGCCGGCGTCCTCTACGATCGTGATTCAGCCCGCGAACCCGCAGGTTGTCTATGTTCCCCAGTACAACCCGGCTGTGGTCTACGGCGCGCCCGTGGTGGTGCCGATGTACGTGGCTCCCCCGCTGCCTGTTGCCTCCTTTGGCCTCTACTTTGGAAGTGGTGTCACGATTGGCGCTGCATTTGGCGGCGGCGGATGGGGTGGAGGCTTCGGCTGGGGCTGGCACGCCTGGAATGTGAACTGGGGTGGCGGCGGTTCCACCATCATTTATAACCACAACACCTATATCAACAACCACACCTGGAACAACACGAACTACAACGGCTATCACCCCTGGGCGAACAATTCTGGCTATCATCCTGGCACGGACACTCATTACGGACCACACGGCGACTATCATCCGAATGGCTATTACGGCCCCAATGGTGACTTTCATCACGACGTTCCTGGTACCAATCCGAACGACCAGCCAAATGGCGGACACAATGGAGATCATGGGCTAATTGGTGGCAATGGCGGTGTTCAGCATGCGTCTGGAACAACGCCTCACGCTGACGGTAGCTCGTGGGGAGACCGTGGCCCCAATGGCGGGCCCAATGGCGATCATGGACTCATTGGCGGCAACGGTGGCGTCCGAAACCAGCCAAGCAGTAACGGCAGTCGCTCGAATACCAGCAATCTGAACCGCTCACGTATGAGTGGAAACGGTGCGGCCAATCGGGCCGAAAGCAATCGTGGCCGCAGCAGCGTGGCTGGACGCCGTCCCCAACCGCATCCGCAAATGGCCCGCCAGCATGCGCCCGCGGAACACCAGGCTTCCGGCGGCGGACACCGGCGCTAAGAAACCAACAAAAAATCCAATCAATGAATATCAGATCATAGAAGGAGATTGAAAATGACATCGAATGCAAATAGAACGACGAAGTGGATGCACATAGTTCTGGTCGGATTGCTGGTTTTCGCCGCGCTTGGCATAGCGGCTCGAAAAGTCGAATCGAGCAATCCGGAAGCGGCCAGCAAGACGCTCCGCCAGATCACATTTGGATCATCAGCCGAAGCCGGCGCTGCGCTGGACAAGGCGACGAAGACTAACGATCACACCGCCCTGTCACAAGTCCTGGGCTTTGAGACAAAAGGCCTCCTGATCACGGGAGATTCGGAAGTAGACAAGGTTACCCTAGACGCTTTCGCCGCAAAGTACGAGCAGATGAATCGTTGGGTTGACATGAGCGATGGTAGCCGCGTGCTCTATATCGGAGCCGATAACTTTGCCTTCCCTGTGCCTCTCGCGAAGAATTCCTCAGGCCAGTGGTATTTTGACGCCGTTGCCGGAGCCCATGAAGTGAGGGCGCGCGACATCGGCCGGAACGAACTGCTGGCCATCGATGCTTGCTATGCACTCGCTGACGCGGCAGAGATCTACTACAACAGCGTTGGCGCGTCGTCTGAATACCCGCAGCGCATCATCAGCACTTCGGGCAAACAGGACGGCCTCTATTGGCCTGCATCCCAAATGCAGACTACTAGTCCGCTCGGAAACTTAGGCGAATTACCGAAGGCCTCGTTCGGTTCTTATCCTCCGCAGGAACCTCTGGCCATCGATGGCTACAGCCTGCGCATTCTTACTGCACAGGGCGATGACGCACAGGGCGGAGCAAAGAACTACGTCGTAAATGGAAAAATGATCGGCGGTTTTGCCATCCTTGCAACACCCATCAAGTATGGCGAGACCGGAATCATGACCTTCATGATCAGCCGTGAAGGTGTCGTTTACGAACAGGATCTGGGCCCTGACACGGTCAAGATCGCAGCCTCCATTCAGGAATACAATCCGGACGAGAACTGGTGGCCGGTCGAGTAGCACCTGCACGATGCCGAAAAACGGGAGACGCGAAGAAAATGCGTTTCCCGTTTGGATTTTTCGGGCTGCAATTCACCTTATGATTACTTATTCCGATTGGAGTGACTCTCGATGGCAACAACTACAACGCGACCCCGACAAACCTTCCTTCATCTGCAAACGAGCGAGTTCTGGTCAGGCGACCTCGGGCTTATTCTAGTCACGATCTCTCTTGTTGTACTCGTCTTCGTAATCACGCCGCTCCGCGAAGCGGGCCTACCAGGACGCCTCGTCTTCGATCTGATTATTCTCTCTCTAATGGTTTTCGGAACCCTTGCCCTGGAGCATAGCCGCGTTGCAAAACTGTTGGTGGTCGCTGTCGTTCTAGTGACGGCGGCCTTCTTGGCTGCGGGGCGCTTCCATCCGACACCGCTCCTGCACCGACTTGGTAGCGTTCTTTCAACTATTACTCTGGTTCTTTACGTTCGCAGCGTACGGATGCTGCGCCAGAGCCACATCGACACGACCCTGATCTACACGCACATGGATGCTGAACGGATCGACGCTCAGGGAAGGATGTTGGAACGCATGAACCTGGCGAGGCAGATCCAGTGAAATACATGCCCCATGCCTTAACGGGAGTTTTGGCGGGAGCGGTATCGGGGTTCTGTGGTTTGACGATAGCTTGCAACGGTGTTATTTATGATGTAGTTACAAGTGGACGCGCGGGAGTAGTTCAGCGGTAGAACGCCAGCTTCCCAAGCTTTCGACCAGCCTATGCAGCGTGTAGCAGAAAGTGCGAAATCGCCTGTGAATATGCGCACTTCGTGAGACTCCCGCACTTTCTGCTACTTCGTGCAACTTGCTGCAATAGTCGCGAATCCGAACCGCTTTGTGGATGATTTTGTGGATGATTTCCGCCCCCCTGTTTGACTTACTCCCGAACCGCGCATAGACCGCTAGCGTACTGACCTTTCTGCCACAAAAGGGTAGTCTGCTCGCATCATGGCCAGGGCCAACGAACCACCTAAACCATTCGGAGAGATAATCGATCACATTGAACGCATTCGCGAGGAACTCTTCGCCCTTCAAATGTCCCTAGAGAAAATAGAATCTGTCGACCATACCCTGTCAGACACGGACCGCCAAAATTCAAAGTAGCCCGGTGACTATGCGGGCCCCACGAGCCCAACTCGCAAGGGCAGCGAACGCGATGGTCTACTTCGGAGCGTAGTTGCTCGAGGCCCGGCATTCCCAAACGCGCTTCACATCCGGCAAACCTTGCACCCACTCGCGCCGAGTCTGACCGTCGTTGAAATTTGCGCAAGGCTGGAGGCCCTGTTCCCGGACCCGAGCAGGATTTTCGCCGAGCCATCGACAGGCCCACTCGAACGAACCGTAAAACCCTTCCCGCAGTTCTGCAGGCGGCGCCGGGCCGCCGTGCAACGTCCAGTCAGTTTTCGCGGTGAGCCATTCCCAGCTTTCCAGGGCGAGCTCAGTCGGTCTGCCCTGGCGCACCTGACAGGCGTCATGCAAGGCTTGCTCTACCATGCGGCGGCAGATTAAGAGGGTTGGACTGTGGTGGTCTTTGGTGAAAGCACTGCGTGGGCCTTGCGAGTGGACTGATTTTGCTTCAATCGCCGCCATGCCCCATTTATCCGCCACGCGCGGAAAACGGGTCAATAGCCCTAGCGCCTCGCCTGTAAATCGGCGGACGCGGCAAGGGCGCTCTGCTCGGCTCTCGAACCAATGATCACGCGAAAGTCGACGATCTCAGTCTGGGCGAGAGCTTTTGGAATTTAGACCGCGGCTGGGCTCTTTCTTGGCTTTGCCCTTTTGGACCATTGACTTCAAGCCCGTTCACTTTACAATGGGAGTGTTGTCAGGAGAGATAATGCTGGCCAACTAATGGGCGTTAGTTGGCCATGCCACAACTGGTTGGGTACCATGGTGACGACCCCATCATCCTGCCGAAGTGTGTCCCCGTCAAGTCCTAAAGTAGCCACGCCCACAAGTACATGCATTTAAGCTAGTTGTATTGTCGGTATCACGTGATACTATGGGACGTAGAAGCGGGAAGCCGAGTGAGCGAGAGCTTTGGAACAAGATAAATGCCGCTCGGAAATTGATCGAGGATCAGGATTGGGACGCGCCCAATCCTGGAAAGCTTGATGATGATCTTCGCGGGTTGGAAGAGGCGTTTGGTACTGAGTGGGCAGCAGATGAGGACAAATTGCTCCTTTTTAGCGAAGCCCTTTCGGAGATTACTGCGGGACACTACTGCGAGACAAGGAATCAGCCGGAAGAATCTAGAGAATTAGAAACTGCTGGCTTGGAGATGTGGAAATTCAAATGGCAATCCAACAAGGATTGCTTCGGCAAGTGCGTGATGTGGATGAAATTCTCGGTCATCGGTGCTGGGGACAAAGGGCCACTCTGGATCTATTCCTTACATATTGACTATTCTCCCCCAGAACAGGAATAACGCATGAGCACTTTGTGCATTAGCTGCCAGCAGTCGGAATTACGACCGGCTACGGTCAAGCTCGCAGGAGTAGTGCGTTCGGAACCGTATTGGGTAGAGATGAACGGGCTGAAGTGTCCGAATTGTGGTTATAGCATTGTGGATGCAAGAGGGATGACGGAGTTCAGCAGGTTGCTCTCGGACAAGTACCGAGCGGAACACAATCTGCTAACGAGTGATGAAATCGTTGCGCTTCGCAAGGGATTCGACGAAAACCAACAAGAGTTTGCCGACCGCGTAGGAGTCGGGGTTGCGAGCATTAAACGCTGGGAGCTCGGAAAGATACAGGACGAGCGCTTTGACAAACTAATTCGTGAGAAGACAGAAACGCCAGTAACAGCCATTACTCAGTATGCTTGCACTCCAACTGAAAGTAATATCGGTTCCGGTACTTCATGCTTACTGTTTGTGTCCGGCACAATGGTTGCTGAATCTCGCGCTGGTTGGACGACCAATTATAACGTTACTAGTAACGAACTAAATCCACAGATCTACGGTTGCTGTCAGCAAAGCAGCGTCACCGCAACTCGATACGACGTTGCGCCGATCCCGTCGGCAAATACGCAACGACATCACATTCCAGTACTTGCAGGAGTCTCTTAGAATGGCCAATATTGCACCAACCCAGCATCCCCAGCAGCAATTCGAGACAACGCGCTCCGAGAAATTCATCAGTGTTTACAGCAACAACACTATTCTCGACACGACACCTTGGGACTTTAAATTTGCATTCGGTGTGTGGGTTAAACCAGAACCGGGAAAGCTCCCACAGGTAGAAAACCTCGTTGAGGTCGTAATGTCACCGCAACATGCCAAAGCGCTGCTCGGAGTTCTGACTACCCACATTCAGAACTATGAGACTCACGTCGGCGAAATCAAACTTCCGCAAGCGGTAGAGCCGTCCGCTGAAACTAAACACTAAAGCCCCGACACGAACGGACAATTAAAACCGCGGGCCAGGTGCGAAGTGTTGACAGAGACTGGCAAGTTTGCCAATCCTTCCGGATTTCTCATCCGGCGATTATGCTTCGCACCGGCCCATGTTGGCACGGAAACGGAACCACCACGAACCGCCCGCGCCGCCGCCCCAGACTGGAGATGGGCCATGGAAGCCCATGTGCGTCCGGAGCGGAAATTCATAACTTCCTCAAATTCAAAAAGCGCGGGGAGAAGGAGTCTGTTAGATCCACACCCCGCGCCTCCGGTGCCGCTGTTTCATCGGTGAGAGGTAAAGTCACCTGTCTGCGGATCGCCCGCAGCACCATGGCGGGTACCGGAAAATTCAAATCTTCCTCGGAAAAAGTGCGTCAACAATTTCGCGCGCCTGCTCGCGAATGCTGGGCGGACACGTCGCGCGGTGAATTTTGTTTTGCAACTCGCGAGCTTCGCGCAACTCCTCCGCGTTATTTGGGCCATCGTCGGCATAGTACTCACGTTCGAGGCGAAGCATCATTTCGTCGCTGAGAAGCCTCGGGCGCGCATCGTATTCTTCGGATCGCGCAATAATCGTGTCGCAGAAGGCTTGGAATTTCGCATCTCGCTCCGCCTGCGCCTTCGCCTCCGCGATAAGTGGGCCAAAAAGTAAGAGTTCTTCGGGCATGGTTTTCTCCTACGCGTTCGAGCGGTGGTGTCCGCGTGCAATTAACTCCAAAACTTGCTGCTCGGGGATTTTCGTGAGGCGCCCCATCTTCACGAAGCCAACCTTGCCCTGGCTTAGCCAAAGCCGAAGGCACTTTTCTGTAATCCCTAGGGCAGCGGCC
>JBKQKT010000311.1:0-3857 GCA_052147365.1 Candidatus Korobacteraceae bacterium
TGGTTGGAGTGCGCGGTGTGGCCCTCCTGCCAGAGAAATTCCGTGGTGCGCAGGAACATGCGCGTGCGCAGCTCCCAGCGCACGACGTTGGCCCACTGGTTGAGCAGCATGGGCAGATCGCGCCAACTCTTGATCCACTTGCCGAAGAAGTGGCCGATGATCGTCTCTGAGGTCGGGCGGATGACGTACGGCTCCTCCAGTTGCTTGCCGCCGGCGATGGTGACCACCGCCAGCTCCGGCGAGAAGCCCTCGACGTGCTCGGCTTCTTTGTGCAGAAAGCTCTGCGGGATGAGCAGCGGAAAATAGACGTTCTGGTGGCCGCTGGCCTTGAAGCGGTCGTCAAACTCGCGCTGCAGCAGCTCCCAAACCGCGTAGCCGTTGGCCTTGATGACCATGCAGCCCTTGACGATCTCCGCCGGCTCGGCCATGTCGCCTTGCAGAACCACATCCTGGTACCAGGTAGCAAAATCCTGACTGCGCGCAGTGATGGGAGATTCGGCCATGAACGCTCTTTCTTATGAAATAGACGAACGACTTCCTAGATTAACAGGCGAAGGGTTCTTGCCACAGTTGAGCGCTCGCCACTCGTGATAGCATCAGCATGTTCGGCTGGGTCCCTGATAAACAACACAATTGCGTTCCACCATCGGGGGTTTGTGATGCACGCCATTCCTTCTCGGAATTTGAAGGTCTCGTCGACACACTATGCCCGGACAAATAGCTTCCCGTCGCTAGTGCTTGCTTTTGCACTCTCCATCATCGCAACTCCTTGGGCGTCGGCGCAGACTTACACCGTGCTCCACAACTTCTCTGGCGGAGGCGATGGAGTAACCCCCGAGGCTGGTTTAACGATCGATGCTGCAGGAAACCTCTATGGGTCGGCAGCTACAGGAGGAGGAGGCAGCGGGTGCAATGGCTACGGCTGCGGCGTCGTCTTCAAGTTGTCGCACAAAGGGCCAGGCTGGATTCTCACCCCACTCCACACATTCGAGGGAGGCAGTGATGGGAATTCCCCGCAAGGCCGAGTCGTACTCGCCCGGGACGGAACCTTGTACGGCACAACGACGATAGGAGGCGGTAGTGGCTGTCTCAGCTTTGGCTGTGGCACAGTCTTTCATTTGACGCCACCCGCTTCGGCCCCAAAATCAGTTGTGGCGCCGTGGAATGAAACCATAATTCACAGCTTCGATGGAACGGATGGGTTTGAACCTGAAGGCGACCTCACCTTCGACCAGGCTGGAAATATCTACGGCACAACCGAGCAGGGCGGCTCAAGCGCATGCGACGACAATGGCGTCTACGGTTGTGGGGTGGTCTACAAGCTGATCGCAACGAGGGACGGCGGCTGGGACCAGACGCTCCTTTTTGCTGCCCAAGGGGGTAGTGCCGGATCCGAGCCGATGGATGGTGTTGTCTTTGATCCGTCCGGTAATCTTTACGGCGCGCTCGAGGCTAATGGCCCGTTTAACTGGGGCCTGATTTTCCAGTTGTCGCCTTCGGGCCCAGGCTGGAAAGAGCAACCCGCTTACATATTTAGCGGCGGAAGCAATGGCGGCGTTCCCGAAGCGGGGCTGATAGCGGATGCGTCCGGCAATCTTTACGGAACGACCAGATTTGGCGGCGGCATTAATCCCTGCGGCACAGTTTTTGAGCTGACTCCTTCCGGCCCCGGCTGGAGCATCAACACGCTATATACCTTTCTTGGCCAGCCCGACGGTTGTGGCCCCCAGGCCAAGCTGGTCATGGATGCAACCGGCAGCCTCTATGGAACCACCATGTTTGGCGGCCAGGGATTCGGCGGCGGGGCCGGTACAGTTTTCAAACTCACCCCCGCGAATGGCGGCTGGACCTACACCTCGCTCCACGATTTCGTTGGCACCGACGGGGCCTATCCCACGAGCAGCCTGGTTTTTGATGTCAATGGCAATCTCTACGGCACCACGACCCAGGGCGGCGCCAGCAATGCGGGGGTGGTCTTCGAGATCACGCCGTAGGAGGTCGTCCGAAATTCACCACCAGGTGGCATTTTGTATGCCGCAGTGTAGCAGTTTAGTTCCTATAGCGTAGGACATATCTGCCACTTTGTAAGACATTCGCTCTGGCAAAGTAAGACCCCAACTCCCACAGAGTGTGGCTTAAGCCTTACGCTGTGAGACGTGAACCGACAACCACTCTCCCAGAGGCCTATCGAGCACCGTTTCCGACCAGTTCCAGAAACTTTGCGTGGACGCGCGTGTCGGCGGACAATTCCGGATGGAAGGTGGCCGCCATCACGCTTCCCTTCCGCACCAGGACGGGATCGTCGCCGCGCTTCGCGAGAACTTCGACACCCGGCCCAACTCGCTCGATGCGCGGAGCTCGGATGAAGACCATCTCCAGCGGCCCGCTGCCGAGAACGCTGGGGGCTTCGACAATGGTGGAGTCGACCTGGCGTCCGTAGGCGTTGCGGCGGATGGTGATGTCGAGCGCGTCGAGCCCCGGTTGATTCGGGTTCTCCACCTGCTTCGCCAGCATGATCGCACCCGCGCAGGTGCCGAAGGTCGGCTTGCTGTGGACAAACTCGTCAAGCTTCCGAAGGAATTTCTCGTCGAGTAGCTTGAGAAACGTAGTTGACTCGCCGCCGGGAATCACGAGGCCGTCAAGTTCATCGAATTGCTCCGGCTTGCGCACCAGTACAACGTCCGCGCCGAGTTCCTCCAGGCGGCGGCGATGCGCATCGAAATCACCTTGCAGTGCGAGGACACCGATTTTCATAAACTCGGCTCTTGGCTATTAGCTGTTAGCCTTTAGCAAACGTGCTGCTTATTGGATGTTAGTACAGAAGAACGGCTTCGACGACCCTCCGCAAAAGGAGACAAAGCGGAGCCAAGCCGCGATCGTGGTGGTTTGCTAAAGGCTAAGAGCTAACAGCCAACTACCACCCGCGGGTCTGGAGCAAATCTTTCTCTTCGATGGCGCCGACGGCAAGACCTTTCATTTCGCCGGTCACCTGCTCGCTAACCTCGGCCAGGACTTTGGGATCGTCGTAATGCGTGGTGGCGATGACAATCGCCTTTGCGCGAGATTCGGCTTCCTCGCGTTCGGCCTTGACGCTCAGATCGAGCGGCGTTGCCTTGCCCTTCATGAAGATGCCCGAGCCGACGAAGACCGACTCCGCGCCGAGCTGCATCATCATCGCAGCATCGGCCGGCGTTGCGATGCCGCCGGCGGAGAAATTCGGCACCGGCAGCCTCCCTGCCCTGGCGACCATGCGCACCAACTCATACGGAGCCTGATGGTTCTTGGCCGCGGCGAACAACTCTTGTTCGCCGGCGACGGTGAGCTGCTTCATCTCCTTCACGATCTGGCGCATGTGCTTGACCGCGTGAATTACGTCGCCGGTTCCGGCCTCGCCTTTGGTGCGAATCATGGCCGCGCCTTCGGCGATGCGCCGCAACGCCTCGCCCAGGTTGCGCGCCCCGCAAACGAATGGCGTCGTGAAGGCGTGCTTGTCCACGTGGTGCTCTTCGTCGGCCGGCGTCAGGACTTCGGATTCGTCAATGTAATCGACGCCGATTTCCTGCAGGATTTGTGCCTCCGCGAAGTGACCGATGCGGCACTTGGCCATCACAGGAATGGAAACCGTACTCATGATCTGCTTGATCAGCTTCGGATTGGCCATGCGCGAGACGCCGCCTTCGGCGCGAATGATCGCGGGCACGCGCTCCAGCGCCATGACCGCAACCGCGCCGGATTTCTCGGCGACTTCAGCCTGTGCGACACTCATCACGTCCATGATGACGCCGCCCTTGAGCATCTCGGCCAGGCCAATCTTCAGCCTCAGTGATGTTCCGGTAATTGCTTTATTTCCATTAGCT
>JBKQKT010000312.1:0-10726 GCA_052147365.1 Candidatus Korobacteraceae bacterium
TAAAGCAGCAGTGAGTTGTCAGTACAACGTGTTTCATAATTTGGTTTGTATCAGGACACGGTTTCACACGGTGCGGAAAAGGCTTCGAGCGCGTGCTTTGTGTCAGGGCACGACTTCAGTCGTGCCGACGAGGCGCTTATTCTTGTCATCCCGAGCGGGCTTCGGCCCGCGAGGGATCAGCAGTTCCCTGTTCGCACTTCATTCCGGGCCGTTATCACTCCCCCCTGCGGTATAGGTCACTGACAAACCACCGGAGGTGTGAGATTTTACTGGGAGAAGTACACTCAACCTACTCGTCTGAGGAGGTGCCTGCGATGACGCGACGCTTCGTTCTCCTGGCTGAGGTTTTGCTCGCGATCTGTTTTTCTTGCAGTGCGTCCGCCTCCGACACCAAGGTGTCTACGGACCCCCCTGAACTGAGTGCTGCCAACCAACTCTACCAGGCCGGCAGGTTCGCGGAAGCGGCGGAAAAGTATCAATCAATTTTGCAAGCAGACCCCAAGCTCGTGCCTGCGCAGACCGGGCTCATTCGTTCCTTGCTACGTGAGCAAAAGATCGACGAGTCCTGTGCAGCCGCCAATAGCGCTCTGGCCGCGCAACCGAATTCCGCGCCGCTCCTGGCCGCCATGGGGGATGTGGAATTCCGGCGCGCCCAAATGGCGGAGGCTGAGACTTCTTACCGCAAAGCGGTGGATGCCGATTCCAGAGGGGTCCGAGCTTATCTCGGTCTGGCACGCCTGTACCGCGCTTACTCGTTCTACGGCCAAGCCTATGAACAACTGAAGCGCGCCCACCAGATTGCGCCGAATGATCCCGAAGTCCAGCGGCGTTGGTTCAACCAACTCCCCCGGCGTGAGCGCATCGCTGCCCTCGAAGCTCACCTCGCCGGGCCGCATCCTGACGATCCGCAAGAAACGCAAGCGCTGCAGCACTATCTGGAATATCTCAAGGCCACGGTTGACAAGCCAGTGCATGCTTGCAAGCTGACCAGTAAAGTCGAACAAACTGACACCAAGCTCGAAGCCATGCGCCGAGACCCGCAACATGTCATCAGTTCTGGCCTGGTGGTGAAGATGAACGACCACAACAATCGCCTGGTTCTCGATACGGGCGCCAGCGGCATCGTCATCACCCGCAAATCCGCGGAAAAATCCGGGCTCGCGCCCATCTCCCAGATTCAATTTGGCGGGGTCGGCGACAAAGGTTTGCAGGGCGCCTCCCTCGCCCTTGCCGATCACATTCAGGTGGGAGAGTTGGAGTTCGCGGATTGTGTCGTGGTCGTCACGGACCGGGCGTCCGCACTCGGCGAAGACGGGGTGATCGGCGCCGACGTCTTCAGTTCCTACTTGATTGACATCGACCTTCCTGCGCAGAAGCTCAGGTTGACTCCCCTGCCCAAGCGCCCGGATGAGACCGTGGCGCCCACGGCCCTCAATAGCGAAGGCGAGTCCCGCTCGAATCCTGACGATGAGGCGGAAAGCCCGGGCGGCCAGAAAGCGGAATCGACCAACCCTGCGACCAAAACTGCCGCTCCTACGCGCCCCCTGCCGAAGGACCGCTATGTTGCTCCGGAGATGGCGAACTGGACTCCGGTGTTCCGCTTCGGCCACCAACTCCTGATCCCTACCCGAGTGAACGACTCACCGCCGATGCTGTTCTTGATCGATACCGGCGCTAATGTGAATACCCTCTCTACCCGGGCAGCCCACGGAGTGACCAAGGTCAGCTCCGATCCCCGTACGCAGGTGAAAGGATTCAGCGGAAAGGTGTCGGACGTTTACCGTGCCGACAAAGCAACCTTGATTTTCGGTCACTTCGCCCAGAAGAACCAAGACATCGTGACCTTCGATCTATCCAACATCAGCAAGCATACCGGCACGGAGGTATCGGGCATACTTGGCTTCGAACTACTGCATATGTTGCAGCTAAAGATAGACTATCGCGATGGCCTGGTTGACTTCGTCTACGATGCCAGCCACTGGCCATCGGCCCACTGAGTGACGATCTTTTTTCCGCTTACCCAGCACGCAGCCGCAGACGGAGTGCCGGGCTCCCCTGTTTCGCGCCGACGGCGCTGGTGTCATGCGCTTGTTTCTCCCTCGACTAATGGCACAGCTAAACGGGCTGCGCAAAAAGTCGAAACAGCAGATCCCTCGCGGGCTGAAAATCCGCTGGTGATGACAAAACACAAAGGGCGACAGCGATGGCCTTTGCCAAATGCTAAATACCAAATACCACGTACCATCGCTAATTGCTTGCCGCAGTTTTCACTTCAACTTCCCGGGGAACTTGCACTTCGTTGGAGCTTGACAGAAACACGGTGCAGCTCTCCTTGCCTGACAGGCGCCCGACCTGCAATGCGTATTTGCTCTCCATGGTGCACAGCACCGAATCGAGCTGGCCCTGTATGGCGGAGTCCGTGGGGACGCCTCGGCGCAGCTTGTAGTACATGATGGCGAGCGTGCTGTTGGCGTGGCTCAGAGCGTAGGAAACGGTCTTGTCCGCTTCAGTCTTCGCGCGGAAGTCGGCTTCGGAGATCTGGTGGTCGATGTCATCGAAGCTGGCTGCTGGAATCACGGTTCCCGGTTTGCCGGCGAGCACTCGGAGACCTTCGATGGCGTCGGGAATGCGCACCGCCGCCTTGCGGTAGGCATCGGAAAGCCGCCTCTCATCGGGCGAGTCCCCACACGGTGTCGCTGGCGCGGCGGGAATGCTGAGCACTGCGACCTGTCCCTGTGACACTACCGACGCGCCCAGCGCCCGGGCGAGTGCGGGCAGGCTGACGTAAGTCGTGCCTTTGCGGACCTGCACATCGTCACCTGTGATCTGTCTGCCCTCGATGGTGATCTGCGTCAGAGGGTTTGGTTTCGGGTGGTCGGCACGCGGCGGTGCCTCTTGTGCGGACAAGCTGACTGCAAGCAGCGCGAAAGTGATGAGCGGGAGGAGAAGCCGCCTCACGGTACACCTCGTTCCTCCGGAATCTTCGGAGTCCGGCCAGATATGCTCGGTAGGCTTAGAGTAAAGCTCGGTTGCAATCCAAGTCAGTGACGGCAGTCACCGGAGGTGCGTAATCAAGGGAAACGATGGCCGCCGTCCTTCAAGGCTGCCCGCGGAAGTCGAGGTGCTATCTCCCAGTTGTCAGGCGTTGGGATTGGGCGCCGTCTCGTCGGCTTTCTTTACCGCGGCTTCGGCGGCATCGAAACCCATCTTGGAATGGGTGCCGTCGCAGAATGGCTTGTTCACCGAGCCGCCACAGCGGCAAAGCGAAAACGCGGTCTTGCCGGTCAGGTCGTAGGGATTGCCGCTTGCATCCACGAGCTCAATCGTGCCTTCGGGCGCTTCCACGCGGTACGGCCCGTTCATACGGCAGGTGATCTTTACTTGCGCCATCTATTTCCTCCGATAAGTGCACGGCGTGCTATGCCGTTCGTCCATTGTAAGCCAGTGATGTGGATGGTGGCGTCGATAAGAGCGTCGGTGACTGCGCCCAAACCTGGATGACTTGCGAAAAATTCACTTGTCCGATAACGGACATGAACTTGCGCTCGCGGACAATCACCGCAGCATTCGCTCTGTAATCGGTTGAAAACATTGCTTGTTGCTTGGCCTTTGCCTTGCACTATCACGAGCTGTAAACCGAAAATTGAAATGAACGTTATGCACTCTATCCTTCATGATCTTCGTTACGCGTTGCGCCAACTGCTGAAGTCGCCCGGGTTCGCCATTGTCGCCGTGCTGACGCTGGCGCTGGGCATCGGCGCCAACACGGCGATCTTCACCCTGCTCGACCAGGCGCTGCTGCGTAGCCTGCCGGTCAGCCATCCCGAGCAATTGGTGCGGCTGCGCTACGTCGGCTCCAATACCGGAAGCATCAGCGCGTTCGGCGGCGATTCACAAGACTACTTCTCCTACCCCATGTATCGCGACCTGCGCGACAAGAACCAGGTCTTCTCCGGCATGCTGGCCGACGATGAGGTGCAGGTGGGGGTGCAGTGGAACAACCAATCCCACCTGGCTGCCGGCGAACTGGTCAGCGGCAACTACTTCGACGTGCTGGGCGTGCGGCCCGCGATTGGGCGGCTGTTGTTGCCGTCGGATGATGAGACACAAAACGGCAATCCAGTGGTGGTGCTGAGTTTCAACTATTGGAAGGCGCACTTTAGTTCCGATCCGCGCGTCATCAACCAGGCGCTCTACATCAACGGTCATCCCTTCACCATCGTGGGAGTAACCGATCCGAACTTCCACAGCGTCATCGCCGGCTATACGCCGAAACTGTTCGTCCCCATTACGACCAAGCCCATCGCCTTGCCGGGCGTGAGCGATCTGGAGAAGCGGCGCTCGTCGTGGGCGAGTGTGGTGGCGCGCCTCAAGCCTGGCGAAAGTCGCGAGCACGCCGAGGCCGCCATGACACCGCTGTGGCGCTCCCTTCGCACCACCGAGCTGCCTGAAATCAAGAACAAGTCCGACCTTTTCATGAAGCACTTCGTGGCCGAGTCAAGCATGCAGTTGCTTGATGAGAGCCGCGGCTTCTCGCCGCTGCGCGAGCAAATTCAGACCCCGTTGCTGATTGTGATGGCGATGGTCGGTCTGGTGGTGTTGATGGCATGCGTGAACGTATCGAGTCTGCTGCTGGTGCGGGCTGCTGCGCGCGCCCGGGAGATGTCGATTCGCTACGCGATGGGAGCGGGGCGCGGTCAAATTATCCGCCAGTTGCTGGTGGAAGGATTGCTGCTGGGAGTGCTGGGCGGCCTGGTGGGATTGTTGTTCGCGCCCCTGGTGTCGGCTTTTCTGGTGCGAAGAATTGCCGGCGATGCCGCCACCGAGATGCCTTTCTCCGCGCATCCCGACTTGCGCATTCTGCTTTTCAACTTCGGATTGGCGTTTCTGGTGAGCGTGCTGTTCAGCCTGGCTCCAGCGTTGCGCTTCCTGCATCCCGACCTGGTGAGTTCACTGAAACAGCAGACCACGACCGGTACCGGCGGCCATCTCCGTTTCCGGCGCGTTTCCGTCGGCGTGCAGATTGGACTCAGCTTGTTGTTGCTGATCGGTGCGGGACTGTTCGTTCAGACCCTGCACAATCTGAAATCGCTGGAGGTTGGGTTTGCCACCGACCACCTGCTCACCTTTGGCATCGATCCGACGATGGCGGGCTACGACCCCAAGGCGGCAATCCCCTTGCAGAAGCATCTGCTCGAGGTGCTGGCGGCGCAACCTGGAGTGCGCTCGGTCGCCGGCACCGACGATCCGGAATTGGCGGGCAATGACGAGATGAGCAACATTTCTTTCGCAAGCCATCCGGCCAAGCCCGATGAGGACATCCACGCCGAGACTCCTTTGGTCACGCCGGGTTACTTCTCGACCATGAACATCCCGCTGCTGGCCGGGCGCGCCTTTACCGAACAGGACGTGGCCGGCAAAGCCAAGGTGGGAATCGTCAACGCAAATCTCGCGCGCAGGATCTTCGGCGATCCGAAGAATGCCGTAGGACAGTTGATGGCGATAGGTGGCGGCGCGGATGGGAAATTCGATATCGAAATCATCGGCGTGGTGGGCGACTCAAAACATCGCAACCTGCGCAGGGAGATTGATCCCACGGTTTACCGGCCGTACTTCCAGGCCAATCAGTTCGGCTACATGCAGTACTACGTGCGTACCTGGCAGTCGCCGGAAACCGCCGAAATGACGATGCGGCGCGGGGTACAGCAGGTCGATTCCAAGCTGGTACTGGACACTATGCGCACCATGGACGAGCAGATTGCCGACAACATCTCGACCGACCGTCTGGTAGCGATGCTGGCGGTGAGCTTCGGCGTGCTGGCTACGCTGCTGGCGGCCATCGGATTGTATGGCGTGCTGGCCTATGTCTCGGCGCAGCGCACGCGTGAGATCGGTATCCGCATGGCGTTGGGTGCGCAACGGCGCGAAGTGGTCCGCATGGTGCTGCAGGATGTGTTATGGCTGGTGGGCATCAGCATTGTGGTCACACTGCCCCTGGCGATTTTGCTATCGCGAATGCTGCGGAGCCAGTTGTACGGCGTTAGTCCGGCTGATCCCTTTATCCTTGCCGCGGGAACGCTGGCCGTATCTCTGGTGGCGGTGCTCGCAGCGCTGCTGCCGGCGCGCAGGGCGGCATCGATCGAGCCCATGAAAGCTCTGCGAACGGAGTGAAAGAAGCAATGTTCACTGGCGATAGTAATCGGCCTACTAGACCATTGGCTGGGAGTCCATCAAGAAGGATAGACGGATTATTTGATTCGATAGATTTCTCATTGGCCGGGGAATACAAAGGTGGGCGCTGCACCCACCAGCAGATCTTTTGATCCTCCTCTCTCTCAATCGCTTCCAAACAGACGCTCTGCATCTTACATGTTGTGCTATCGAGTGGAGACCTCCTTGCTCTGTATCGTGCCATGAATCTTCTTGTGGGGCTCAGAAATTCAGAGGAGGAGAACTATGATGAAGAACTTGATCACGGCGGCGAGTCGCAGGATGCTTGTAATTCTCGGAATTGCAATGTTAACTGCAGTACCGGTTTTCGCACAGCAATACAACTGGAAGGTGGAGGCTGAACATTCCACGGCGAAGATTTTCCTGGGAACTAATTCCGATTTGCAGAACGTCGGGGTGGCTTTTGTGGGCGGCGGGGCGGAATATGATTCTGCTGACCCCGGGCAATCGGCACTGACGATCTGGGCTGACCTGCCGGATGGCGCACAGATGACCTTCAAGTCGAAGCGCAGCGAGTTGCAGGCCGACGGTACGCTGCGCGTCATCGGCGAAATGACGGTCACTCGAAGCGAAAGCGACGCAATTTATAACCCTGGCGAAGACTACTATGGGCCGATCTACGGCAAAGCTCTGGTTCGCGCCGTGACGAGAGAGGTGGCGTTTGTCCTTCCGCCGATGAACAATCCGGGGCCCGAAATGGAAATCAACGCAGAAGCTCTTTTGGGAATCGAGAATTTTCCCGAACTGTTTGCCGCGGTTCGGCAGGCCGCCTGGAAGCCAGTCATCCAGGACGCGGTGTGTGATGTGCCGCAGGCGGGCGAGGACTATCGCGGCGCCAACTGCAGCGGAAAGTTGATTGCCCCAGAGCAGCGGGTTGCTGCGATGAGGATCGGCGAGGACTATCGCGGCGACGAGTCGCCTGCTCCCTCTGGCAACCTGATGAAGCTCGTCCTCCAACTGCAACTTAACCGGCAAAAGTCTGCATAACAGACCAACGTTCACCAAGGGGCGGTAGTCCCAGACAAGCCGCCCCAATTTTCTTGTTCTTTGACCGATCCAATCCGCCTTCCACGAATCGCACGACAACCAATAAAACGGATAAAATAGGCCGCAGCCCACGTCAAGGGCGATCTCCCGGGGTAAATGTTCAGAATTTCGCCTGCCTCAACTTTGATGTCGCATAACCAATCGATTTTGTTGTGCTTGTAAAAGTGTTAGTTCCGGGAGGAACGCATGCTTTCCCGCGAAAAAGAGCACACCATTCGCAGGGCGCCAGGAAGCGGAAATAGCGGCCTTCTCATCGCCCCATACGGGGAGCGGCATGTTTAGATTGCTGCGTTCCACCTTGCTCTCTTTGCTTCTCATCGGGCTGTCGGCCTGGGGCGTGCCGGCGGGCGATCAGCCGGCGGGCGAAGTGAAGGCCCTCATTCCGGATGCTTCGCGAAACGCGCACCCGCTGGTCGTGAAGGACACGCTACAGTGGAACGATCTTCTGAAGACCGACGCTAAAGGGCGCCTGCGAGTGGGCCTAACGGACGGTTCCATCCTGAGTGTTGGCTCGAGCAGCGAGCTGAAGGTCGTGCAACACGATGCCAGCGCACAACAGACTGTGATTGAGATGAATTATGGCAAGCTGCGCAATCAAGTGGTCAAGATAACAAACCCCGGCGGGAAGTATGAAGTTAAAACTCCCAATGCTGTGGCCGGCGTGATTGGAACGGATTTCTATGTTGCGTACGACGATAATCAGACCACCATCATCTGCTTTGAAGGAAAGATTACCATCACCTCGCGGGCGTGCGCCGCAGAAAGCGGCAACGGCAACGCAAACAAAGGGGCAAGCGGTGGCACAAGCGATACTCTAGCGCTCCCAGCGGGGCAGATGATTGTCATCGGCGCAAAGCAGGGGCCGAACGGATGTCAGACCGTCGCATCACCTCCGGTGATAGTGCAAACGAGCCTGAGTGAAACCGATGTAACCGAGCCGCCCGCGGGATCGCAGGCGGGGTTACCGGGTTCGCAGGGAAAAGTCCCATCGCCATTCGATATCGTCAGCGAAAAGCAGCTTTGGCAGTTGGTCAACCAGGAACGGACCACGCGTGGGCTCCCCGCTCTCCACGAAGATACGGGCCTGACCCAAGCCGCCCGCAAGCACGACGTGATCATGGCACAGAACCGGGTGCTGTCGCACCAGTTTCCAGGCGAACCGCCGCTCGAAGTTCGTATAACTGCCGAGAAGGTGCGATTCGACCAGACGAGCGAAAATGTCGCTACCGCAATGGATGCGCCCACGGCCCACCGCGCCCTGATGGCGTCGCCGCAGCATCGAGCCGCAATCCTGGATCCTGGGTTGGATGCAGCCGGCATTGCCGCCACTTGGAACGGAAAGTATGTCTATGTCACGGAAACATTCGCCCACGTCCTGCCCAACAATGCCGACATCGACGCTGGTAGCATCCTTCAAGACAGCATCGCCAGGTTCGCGGCCTCGCATGGGTTTCCGGCACCCACTGCAAAGCCGGAACCGCGATTGCAGGAAATGGCACGCAGCATGGCGCTCAATGGCGCCCCCGACGCGGCCGCGCCACGGCAGATCGATGATGTGGGAAGAGTGCTGATCTGGACCACGAGCGACCCCACCCACCTTCCCCGCAACGTCATCGAAGCTATTTCGCAGCCCCTTCCGGGCGGGTATTCGGTAGGCGCCTATTTTGCTGCCAGTGCGAAGTATCCCCAGGGAATTTATTGGGTCGTGATGATCACCTATTAGCAGGGCTCTGGCGCGAAGCATCCTTCCAATGGGACAATGGCGCACAGGCCCCGCTGCTTATTCCGAGGAGAAAAATCCATGAAACGACTTTTGCTGGCGCTGTTGCTCGTGGCTTCGTTCTTGCCCGCGAGCTATGCCGCCGACGATACGCCGGCGCCCAAGGTCAAAGTGGGCGATACGGCACCGGACTTCACGTTGCAGGACCAGAACGGCAATAAAGTTTCGCTGCACGACTTCAAGGGCAAGAAGAACGTTGCCCTGGCGTTCTACAACTTTGCCTTCACCGGGGGTTGAACCAAGCAGATGCAGGCATTCCAGCAGAACCTCACCAAGCTGGAGGCCGCCGACACCCAGGTGCTGGGTGTAAGCATGGATTCCCGGTTCTCGAATCAGGCGTGGGCGGAAAAAATCGGTATCACCTTCCCGCTGTTGAGCGATTGGGGTGGCGACGTTACCAAAGAGTACGGCCTCTACAACCCGAAATACAAAGCCGCGCGCCGCGTGAACTACCTGATCGGCAAGGACGGTAAAGTCATCGAGATGCAGTTGGACTCGGAGGCCATTGACCCGTCGAAGGTGGTGCAGGCGTGCGAAGCGAGGAAGCTGGGGCGGTAAGTAGGCATAGCAGCGGGGTAAACTATCTAATTAGTGAAACCGCAGGGGGTTGACTGCGGGACCATCAACCCGTCTAAGAACTTGTGACCCACAGAAGTTGGGGCGAGCGAGGCGTGGGGCCTCGGCGGCAACAGGAGAGCTTTCTGTGATCGGTCGGACCATCGGACAATACACGATTCTGTCCAAGCTGGGCAGCGGCGGCATGGGCGTGGTGTACGAAGCGGAGGACACCCTGCTGCGACGCCACGTGGCCGTCAAATTTCTTCCGCCGGACCTCAGCCAGTCCGAGGGCGTTCTGGAGCGCTTTCTGCAGGAAGCGCGCTCGGCCTCAGCGCTGAACCACCCCAACATCTGTACCATCTACAACGTCGAGCAGCATGACGGCGAGTGGATGATCGTCATGGAACTCCTGCAGGGGCAGCCGCTGGACCTGGTGATCGAAACCCGGCCGATGAAGATCGGCGAGCTGCTCGACATTTCCATCCAGATCGCCGAGGCGCTCGATGCCGCGCACCAGCACGGCATCATCCATCGCGACATCAAGCCATCCAATATCTTCGTTACCAACCGGGGCGTGGCCAAGGTGCTGGATTTCGGACTGGCCAAACTCAGCCAGAAGAAGGCGGTGCTGGAGGCAGCGGGACCGGCCGGCACCGACGCAACGTTGCCTAACTACCTGACCAGCACAGGCGCGGCGGTGGGCACCGTGACCTACATGTCGCCGGAGCAGGCGCGGGGCGAGGAGCTTGACGCGCGCAGCGACCTGTTCTCCTTCGGTTCGGTCATGTACCAGATGGCAACCGGCCAAATGCCGTTTCAAGGCAGCACATCGGCAGTAATCTTTGCCAACATCCTGGAGCACGAGCCTCCGCCGCTGTCGGAGGCAAACCCAATGCTGCCGCCCAAGCTGGTCCAGACAATCGAGAAGACGCTGGAAAAGGACCGCGACTTGCGCTGCCAGACGGCGGCGGAGCTGAAAGCCGACCTTAAGCGCCTGCGCCGCGATTACACTTTCGGCAAGAGCGGGACCATTGGATCGTCTGGACTGTATACCCCAGCGACTTCCTCCGCAACGGTGTCGGCTGCCCAGCCGAAGACGCCTTCGAGTGG
>JBKQKT010000313.1:0-9196 GCA_052147365.1 Candidatus Korobacteraceae bacterium
GAGGCCTGCAAGACGCCCTGCGCGGCATTCTTCAAGCCGGAGGAACCATCACCCGAGATTGGGACATCGAGCGTGCCTTGGTGGCGGGGGACAAAACCACCGGAACCACGGTCTTGGAGGATCTGTATCGCCAGATGCGAGACAAGCCTGCTCCGGTTGACCTCCCGGCGCTGTGGACAAAGCTGGGCTTGCGCCGCAACGATGATGGTTCCGTTGAATTCTTACGCGGCGCTCCTTTGGCCGACGTGCGAGAGGCGATCACTCGACCAACCCTAACGAGCCATATCCCATCGACGGACTGAAAGAGATGCTCGACTACGATGGGCTCGACCCGAAGACACTTGGAGCAGCCGATTTTCAGGGCTTGGCCGTCGGCAGCGGTCTTACGTATTGAACGACGCCGGGAAGATTGCCAGGATTTCAGCGGCTTTGGTTGGAGCGAATAATCGTTCCCTTTGATGCCGTCCGATGGGGAGCACGCCATTATTCGGCCAAGCCGAACGGGGAGCTGCATGGCCTTAAAGTGCCATCCCCCTGGTTCGTAAGCAAAATATTCGGCTGATAAGAGGATTTCACTTGGCCTAACTAACAGGGTTTTGCAGACACCAAGAACGTATCATAGATTCCAAGTAGCTGAGATAATGGAAGTTACAAAATAATGGCGGAGAGACAGGGATTCGAACCCTGGATACCCTTTCGAGTATACACGCTTTCCAAGCGTGCGCCTTCAGCCACTCGGCCATCTCTCCGCTGGGTAGGCTTGCAGAAACGCCCCGTTCCCTAAGGCAGGGATTGGCGCGCCTCAGGGACCTACTTCATGGTGTAGTTCCATTGTAGCGTATCGGGCGAGGGCTCGAAGCCGCTTACTCGCGCTGCGACCTGCCAATTCGCGCTACTTGTCTTCCTTCAGTTGCTGTGCCAGGTAGTTCGCGATGCCCATTTCACCGATGGCATGTAGCTGCCCTTCGAGCCAATCGATGTGGTGCTCTTCGTCGTCGAGAATTTTCTGCGCCAGGTCGCGCGAGCCATTGTCGCCCAAGGTCACACACAGCTTGATGCCTTCGTTAAGACGCTTCACGGCATCGTATTCGAGCTCAAGGTCGTTCTTGAGTTGCGCCTCGACTGTGGCCCCGATGTTGATCTTGAAGTAGTCCGTCATATTGGGCGTGCCGTCAAGATACAGAATGCGCTCCATCAACTTCTCGGCGTGCGTCATTTCCTCGATGGATTCCTTCTTGATCAGTTTCGCCAGACGTTCATAGCCCCAGTTTTCACACATCTCGGCATGGAGAAAGTACTGGTTGATTGCCGTCAGCTCCGCCTTCAAGAGCTGGTTAAGAAACTCGATGACTTTAGCATCACCCTTCATATCGCCTCGTAGAATTCAGAAGTGAACAGAATCCGGCCAAAGGCGCTCTGCCCGTAAAATGTCTGCCTGACCGGATAAATTCATTGTACGTTCACAGCAGTCACAAAGTCCCGCGCATTCTTGCCGCTGGCTACTTTTCGGCGATCAAATATTGCTCGAGTTTTCCGTCGGGCATTTCGTAAATGATGATCACCAGGTTCTTCGCCGGATACTTTACCTCATAGATGCGCTCGGTCATTCCGCCTCGAAGAGAGGTGCCGGACTGCGCAAAACTCTGAGGAGCGCCCAGTGGTCCGAGGCTGCCAGCGTAGTCCTTTAGCGCCTGATCGTTGAAATACGAATTAGCGTTGTCGGTGAACAGTGAGCGATCGATCTTGCCCTGCTGCAGACCTTCGTACACCTTGCGAACCTTCTCGTCCTCTTTTTCGTCCTGGGAATTCTCAGACTTCAAGAGTGCCGACCGTACCTGGTTCCCGATTTGTGAAGCCGCCTCAGCCGCATCCTGATTTGTCAACACGACGATGGCAATCTTGTCGTCAGGCAGCACGATGTTCTCAGCGGTGAATCCCGACACTTCGCCGCCGTGCTCAAGCACGCGATGGCCGTTTACCATGGACACGCCAACCCCGAGGCCGTAGCGCGTTGGAGCACCGTTCTTCAGCAACACAACCGTTTCCATTGCCTGGTAGGACGCGGGTTTGAGTACTGTTTGGTTGATCATCGAGATGTCCCATTTCGCCAGGTCCGCGGCTGTCATCGCTAGTTCACCGGCAGCAAACATCCAGCCCTTGCCTTCCTTTGGCGCGGGATGTGGCGGACCGAGCGCATAGCGAAAATAGCCACTCGGATCCGTTGTGGGAAGTGCCTTCTCATTCGTGTCGGTGATGCTTGTCATCCCGAGGGGCGTGAACACTCGTTTGCCCAGAAGCGTCCACAGCGGCATTCCACTCACGTTCTCCAGAATGACTCCGGCTATGACGTAGTTCGTGTTGCTGTACTGCCACTTCGTCCCGGGATCGAAGTCCAACGGAATGTGCCCCCAGCGCTCGAGAATCTCCTCAGGCGTAACGGGCTTGAGCATCGTGGGCATTACATAGTCCTGCGGCCAGTAATCCTGGTATCCGGAGGTATGCGAAAGTAACTCGCGAATGGTGACTTCGTTCCCTCTGGTCAGACCGGGAACGTATTTCTGTACGGGATCGTCGAGCGACAATTTCCCTTCTTCGGCCAACATAAGTATTGCGGCGGCCGTGAATTGCTTGCTGATCGAGCCGATGCTGTACCTCATCGCGGAGTTGGCAGGCGTGGGAGGATCCAGGCGCGCATCGCCATAGGCTTGCAGGTATGCAACTTTTCCGTCTTTAACCCTAGCCAACGAAGCGCTCGGCACGCCAGTTGTCGCTAGTACTTTGTGCACGACGTCGTCGATGTGGGATCGTAATTCAGCGCTAAGATCGGTTTGCGCTGATGACGATGAAACCATTACCAGCAAAACCAGGCAAACACACACCATCCAGTACTTGCGAACGGCCACATTAAAGCGATGCATTGATACCTCGGGGATCGGCGAATGACCTATTAATGGGTTTCGTAGTGGGTGAGGTCACCGGTTGGTTGAACCGTCAATCGATTCGACGGGCTGCCGACTCGTCCTCCACTGAGGACCCGGCGGTCGCGGCCTTGGCTAATACGGTATTTTTTGAGCGAATTGCATCCGTAGCGTTATTTCCAATTCGAGCAGGATCGGGAACGTAACCCTCCAATAGACGATGATTCATGCTGTACAACGCGAGTTCAAGCCGGTCCAAGACTTGAAGCTTGTCGTAAATCTTGCGCAGGTAGTTCTTAACCACCTGCTCGGTGGTTCCAACTTCCCGGGCGATGTCTTTATTCTTAAGGCCCTGAGTAACTCCACTGATAATGAGCATCTCTTTCTCGCTGAGCCGCAACTGTTGCCTGGGCGCAGTCCCCTGCAAGGACTGGGTCCGATATGCCTGGATGACCCAGTTGACGCTTTGCTTATCGAGCCAGGTTTCACCGGCGGCGACCTTCCGAACGCACCGCACCAACAACTCAGGCGAGATCGCCCGGGTGAGGATGCCTTGTACCCCACGGCGCAGATAGTCCACCGTTTCTTCCTCGCCCGCCCGCTGTGTTACGAGAACCAACTTGGTCTCCGGTAATGCACGTCGTGCGATCTCACTCACAGCCTCGGCAGGTGTGGGAGACAATCCTGTTTCAAAAAGAATGACATCAGCAGGGATACTAGCGGCCGCGATTAGAGTCTGGGGCAAGTTTTCGGTCTGCGCCACCACCTCCAGGTCTTTTTCGACTGCAAAGACCCTGGCCATTCCCACACGGAAGATAGCCTCCGAGTCAGCCAGGATAATTCGGATCGGCGTGGAGTCGGGAACCTGCGAGGAAGCAGGCACGTTCCCTTCATGGGATTTGCTACGATTGGCGGATCTTGCTGCCCAACTCGGATTCTTAGAGCCGCTCAAATTGGTATTCATCGATAACTATCGCAACACTCCGTCCTGTAACTTCCTCTGCGCATCGGACGACCCGACCCTGACATATCACGAGCACTGGACGATCTGTTCCCAAGGCTTCCCCAGGCATTTCAATCGTGAACTCGACCGCGGAATCCACCTGGATAAGCGCTTCGGTGTGAAAGAGAATTCCCCCGGCTGAAATGTCGATTGTCGTAGCGCGATACTGCTCCGTCGCGGTTTTCAACGTTACTTGAAGGTGAAGCGGGAAACGAAGCGTATTGCGCAAATCGGGTTGGCGGCCAGAACTCATACTTCCGACAGCATACATCCAATACCGACGAATCCATCAGTTACTAAAGTACCACCAAAACCGGGTTACCATCTGTGTGAAATTGGGTTACTCTTTGAAACGAGAATCACGTTCAAAATGGCAAGCACATAGATCAAATGCAAACTCTGCACAGCGCCGTTTAACCCAGTAACCACGAGGAAACCGAGCGCAGCAAACCGATGTGTTACTGTCCTAATCATACTGTGTGCAAGGGCTTAGGCAAAGTGGTACTGCGATGTACCGGATTTCACCATGCTGCGACTTCATCCGTTGCTTTCACTTCCAACGCCCGCTAGCGAAAGGTCACCGTGACGGGAATCATGTTTGCGGGCGACTTCGGAGATGTTGTGGTATCGGTCGCAATGCTGCCCTTAGAGGAAAACGACCATGGCAGCCATTAGAACCGTCATCGTAAAAGAGGGCATGCCAAGCGTTGAGCGGGCGCGGGCCCGGCTGCAGACCGAACTCCGCAGTGCGCGACAGTGTGGCGTCAAAGTACTGAAGCTGGTGCATGGCTACGGTTCAAGCGGCATCGGCGGGGACTTGCGCATCTCGCTTCAATCAACCTTAAGACAGATGGCGCAACAACATGAAATCGGCGACTGCATCTACGGCGAGAACTGGCGCACCAGCGATGAGCGGACGTGGAACCTGCTAAAGCGCATGCCGGAATTAAAAAGCGACAGCGATCTCGGCAAAGGCAACAAGGGGATGACGATCGTTGTGCTTTGATTTTCATAAATATCGCTAATCACGCGAGTCACTGACGTATCCGGGGATTGAACGCTGAATACAGCAGGTCCGTGATGAAGTTCACAAGCACATAGGTCAATCCGATCATCAGAATACAGCCCTGCACGACATAGTAATCGCGGTTGGAGATGGCCTGCACAGTCAGCCGGCCGATTCCCGGCCACGAGAAGATCGTTTCGGTGACGATAGCTCCTGCCAGCAGCGCTCCAAACTGCAAGCCAATCACGGTGAGAATCGGAACCATTGCGTTGCGCAGTGCGTGACGATAGACGACCGTGCGCTCCGGAAGCCCCTTCGCGCGCGCGGTGCGGATGTAATCCTGTCCCAATTCCTCGAGCATGGAAGTGCGCACCATGCGTGTAAGAATGGCCGCCAGCGCGCCGCCCATCGTGATTGCGGGCAGCACCAGATGCGCCAGCGATCCCGAGCCTGAAACCGGCAGCCAGCCCAACTCAATCGCAAACAGCAGGATGAGAATCGGCCCCAATGCGAAATTAGGGAACGACAATCCCAGCAGTGAGACGAAACTCAGCAGGCGATCGTCCCAACGATTGCGACGCAGGGCGGACCGAACTCCGGCGGGAATCGCCAGGCAAAGAGCCACCAGCAGCGCGGCAAGCGTAAGCTTCAGCGTCGCGGGATAGGCTTGCGCGATAATCTGTCCGACATTCTGGTTCATACGCAACGACTTTCCCATGTCGCCGTGCAGGATGCCGCGCCAGTAATTCACGTACTGCTGGCTGAGCGGAACATCGAGACCGTAAGCGTGCCGCGCCGCTGCGATGTCGGTCGCGGCGGCGCCTTCGCCGAGCATCTGCTGAATTGGATCGCCGGGCACAAGGTGAATCAGCAGGAAGACAACCGAAACAACCAGCCAGACGACCGGCAGCATGTACAAGAGGCGCGTGAGCAGGTAGCGCAGCATTAATGGGCCATCGCAGTTGCTGCCGGTGAGGATTGCAGCTGTGCGGCATCGATCTTGACAGTTTCCACGCGATGGCCGTCCATCGCCAATACCGTGTAGCGGCGGCCCTGATATTCGAAGCTGTCGCCGACCGCGGGAATTTTCTGCAGTTGCGTCAGCACGAATCCGGCCAGCGTCTCGAAGCCCTCGTCACGCGGCAACGCGATGTGGTATTGCGATTCGAGATCGCGAATGTTGACGGCACCGTCGAGCGTCATCGAGGGAGCGCCGGGCACGAACGCCGGCTCGCTGATGTCGAATTCGTCTTCAATCTCGCCCACCAATTGCTCCAGCACATCCTCAACCGTTACGACACCGGCGGTCGAGCCAAATTCATCCACTACAACCGCAAGGTGACGTTTGCGCACCTTGAACTCCGTCAGCAGGTCGGGCAACGGCTTGGTTTCGGGCACGACCAGCACCTCGCGCATGATGTGCCGAACCTCCAGGCCGCTGGGACGGCTCACCGGGCGGCCGCTTGCCGTGCGGTTCAGGCGATAACGCATCCAGCGCATCAGATCCTTGGCGTAAAGCACGCCAATGATGTGCTCGGGCCCGCGTTGCGGATCGTAGATTGGGACCCGCGAATGCTGCTCGTCCACCACGCGTTGCAACGCCTCTTCCAGCGAGAGATCGCCCGGCAGCGAGAAGATATCGGGCCGCGGCACCATGATCTCGCGCACCGAAATGTTCTCCAGATCCAGCGCACGATGGATCATTTCTTCCTGCGCCGGAGCCACGATTCCCAGCCGACGGCTGGCGGAGACGATGAGCTTCAGCTCTTCCGGCGAATGCACGCCGCCCTCGCGCACCAGCCGCGTTCCAAAGGCCTTCAGGACGACCTGCGTAGAAGCCGTCATGAACGCCAGAAACGGCGCCGCGATGGTCATGAAAACGTCCATCGGTCCGGCGACTGCCAGCGCAACCTGCTCGGTGCGCTGCAAGGCGATGGACTTGGGGACAACTTCGCCCAGAATCACCACCAGATAAGTGATCAGGATGAACGCCAGCACAATCGCGATGCTATGCGCGTAAACCTGCGAATGGGGCAACGGCCGGAACAGTGGCTCCAGCATGTGAGCCACAGAAGCCTCGCCGATCCAACCCAAAGCGAGGCTGGTGACGGTGACTCCGAACTGCACCGCATTGAGGACGTGATCGAGCCTGGCGTGCAGCTTCTGAACGGTGCGCGCGCCAATGCGGTGCGCCGCGATCATCTGCTGAATCCGCGTTTCACGGACGCTGACCAAGGCGAATTCAGCCGCCACAAAAAACGCGTTCGCTGCGATCAGCAGAACCACCGCTACGATGCGCAGCAGGGCGAAAGTAACCATTTAAGCTGAAATCTTACCATCGGCGGGTGAAGCCATCAGCGTCAGCCATCGGCTTTCTGCACTAGCTACCTGAACCCTAATCACGGCCTTGCACCCCCTTCCCCTCGGTTCTTTAGAATCAGCATCTTACTGGCATTTTGTGCCAGACTTCCACGCAGCTTCTTGATTTACAAAGACTTATCGCAAAATACTCCTTTATAAGGACTTACGTCTACCTTCTTGCCGCGCCGCGAATTGCCCGACTGACAACTGACAACTGGACACTGACAACTTGCTTTCACGCACTGGGCGCGGCCTGAGCAGAGACACAACAGCGCTCTCCTCATCCTCACTGTTATCGCAACGGGCCGACGGCTGGCAAGTGCACAGGTCACGCATGCGTGTGCGGTAAGAAAGGAGAAGTCATGAGAAGGCTCACCAGAAAGCAGCAACGCGAAATCGCCGCCATCGCCGCCAAGCGAGACGAAGAGATTGAACGTTCTGAAATGCCGGAGGTCATCGACTGGAGCGGGGCCGGGTGCCCCACTCATTCCGGCAGTTGGAATGAGTGGGAGTCGCGGAGTTCACGTCCCCTTATCCGATCCGGTGCGAACGTTGTCGTTCCCACACATTCGAACCTCGCGAATGAGTGGGGCAACCGGCGCGGGGCTGGAATGTTGGATCAGATTGTTGCAACGGTGTCGGACCGACTGGTACGATCCTTTCCGCGAGCGGGCGTCTTGGAGTGCAGGACGAAGCCGGTCGGGGGTGGGGAATGGGCAGGCTGGTGTTCGGGATGATGCAGTCTCTCGATGGCTATGTTGCCGCTAAGAGTCAGTTTTTCGGAACGTCGACGGGCTCCGAAGTGCCGGGAGGACCGGCGTTGCCGCCTCCGGGACCGGCGCTGGGTCGCCATTTCAACGAGTACGTGCGTGGGCTCGCGGGAATGTTGTATGGGAGGCGCATGTATGAGGTGATGCGTTATTGGGATGAGGACCAGCCAGACTGGGACGAGGGTGACCGCGACTTTGCGGCGGCGTGGCGCCCGAAGCCGAAATGGGTTGCATCGCACTCGCTGAAGTCGGTTGGCGCCAATGCCACGCTTGTGATGGATGATGTGGGCGCGTTCGCTGCGCGGCTGAAGGCGGAGATCGATGGCGACATCGACGTTGCGGGGGCGGAGCTTGCGGGGAGTCTTACTAAGCTTGGTCTGATCGACGAATATCGCCTTTATTTGCGTCCGTTCGTGCTGGGCGGCGGCAAGCCATACTTCGCCGCGGCGCGTCCGCCACTGCGATTGGTGAAGAGCGATGTTGTCGGAGAAGATGCGGTGAGGCTGGTGTTTGTGCCTGCATAGGTCGTGCTTCATGAGCGTCTGAACCAGATTTGCGCTTCCATAAACGTGCAAATCCGGCCCTTCCTGTTGCTTGGTTCTGGTGATTTTTTCCGCACATTTCTTAAGTTCCGATGCTAGTGGCATCCTGATTTTTTTCATACGTTGCAATGACGACGCCCGTCGGCGTAGCTTCGCATTTCATTAGTTTCAGGGCGACCTGGTGGCTGGTGTTGCCAAAGATTCTTTTGCCCTTTCCGAGAACGATCGGAATTGTCAGCAACACAAGGCGGTCGATAAGATTGGCATCCAGCAGTTGCGGATAGAGCGTTGAGCTTCCCCAGAGGACAATATCCGAACCTTCCTCTGCCTTCACCTTCTGTAACTCGTCAAGGTTGCGCAGCTGGTGGCTGTTGGCCCATTCAAGTTTGGCTGAGCCGGCCGTCAGCACATATTTGTTGGCTTTGGTGAACACAGGGCCAATGGGATTGTCGGCAGGAACGTTGGGCCAAAAGCCAGCGAAGTTGTCGTAGGTTTTGCGACCCAACAGCAGGTCGTGGGGCTTGGCCAGGGTACCCACCATCTCCAGTACCGCAGCTCCAGACTTTTCACTGCGGTAGTTGGTGGTCCACCCGCCA
>JBKQKT010000314.1:0-6023 GCA_052147365.1 Candidatus Korobacteraceae bacterium
CGGGGTGTACGAGGAGACGGTGTTGTAGTAATACAGTTGCTGTTCCTGGCCACTTTCGTAGGCCACGGTGTCGTCATAGAACTGGCACCAGCTCGGCTCCTGGTGCCCACCGCCCGGCGGGCTGAACAGGTTGAACTCCACATACTCGCCGTAGTTCTTAAAGGAAACTCCGGCCTGTGCGGCCGCGTCCCACAGATGCCCCTTGGTCTGGTAAGCAAGGGAATCGCCGCCATTGGAGGGATAGTCGCGGATCCAGTCGGGCGACTGGATGTCGTCGGAGTAGGGCGCCATGGCCTGAACGATCCAGTTGTGGCCGTCGGCCGACTGGCGGCTCGGATCGTAGAAGTTGTCCAGAAGCGGGAAGCGCTGGACCAGCGTGTGGGCGTTGGGCGTGTAGATGCCGCCGAAGACCGCCAGGGAGGGGTCGCCATTGCCGGCGGCTACGTCGCCCAGGATCTGATCGTAGGTGCGGTTTTCACGGATGATCACAAACACGTGCTTGATAAACGAGGGGGAGCCGATCTTCACCGGGATTGCAACCGGCGCGATTTTCGGGTTACCGCCTGAGGCCCCCGAGATATTCGTCGTCAAATCCCAGTGATTGTTCTGGTAGACCTGTACCGTATCCTGCGCCAGCGTTGCGCTGCCCGGAATGGGAACGATGCTGACAGTGCCCATGTCCTGGTGGCTATTGAAGCCGCATACGCTATAGAGGGTTGCGCAATTTTGGCTAAGATCCGTGTTGGTGGTGCCGATGCCCTTGTCATTGGCAACCAGCAGCAGAGCGTCTGGCACGTCCAGCACAACCGAAGCCGGCGCATAGCCGACCGGGATCATGCCTGTGACGGGTTTCTTCGCGCCGGCGCTAAGGTCGACGACGGCGATCGCATTGGCGTTGTAATCGGCAACGTAGGCGATGTTATTCACGGAGTCCACGGCGATCGAATTTGGTGCCGCGCCATAGGCAGGAGCGCCTGGCTGCCCGAAGCTCGGGCCAACGGCGTTCGTGCCGAGCACTCCGATCGGCAGCCCAAGGTTGATCTTCCGCACCTCGGTGTTGCTGGTCGTGTCGATCACCGAGATGACGTCACTATAGGTGTCTGCGGCCAACAGGTACTGGCCCCAGAGAGCCATGCCAGTCGGGTGCAGACCGGTCAGCGTGATGGTGTTGGTGAGCGTAAAGGTGTCCAGATTCACCACCGAAATGGTGGCTGTGGCGATGCCGCCCTGCGGGTTTATTCCGACGACATTGGTACCGTTGGAATATTCCTGGAAGTCGTCCGCGGTAGCAATCCGGCCGCCCTCATTGGAGACGTAGGCGGTGCTGCCATTGCTCGAGAGCACGACGCTGTTGGGGACGTTACCCACGCGAATTTCCGCAACCTGCGTCGGGGAGTTCGTGGTCAGGTTGATCTTGGTCAGCGTATCGTCCGTGTCCAGCACGGAGTAGGCGGTCGTGCTATCCGGCGAGATCGCGAGGCCGAGGGGGTAAGCTGTGTTCGAAGAGACGGTCTGGCCGCAAGGGATTTCCGCGCTGCCCGTGGTTCCCGGAGGGCTGTTCGGGAAACAGGTGATGAAGTTAAGGTTCACCGGAAGATTGACCTGAGAAACGTAGGTCAGCGTGCCGTCAGCCGCGACACTGGCGACGGTAACGTAGCTGTTGTCCTGGCTGAACAGCAGGTGGCTGCCGTCCGCCGTATAGGCCAGGCCGGCGGTGCTGCCCTTTGCACTGCCGTTCGGGACAAACGCCTGCAAAATGGCGCCGGTAGTTACGTCGAAGATCTGGACGGCGCCGGACACCGTCTTGGAGCCCAAGGTAAGCACAGCGGCGGTGCGATGGCCATTCGAAGCCGGGTTGGGGTTGAGTGCGATGGCTTTGGCGCGAACCCCGGTGCCGCTGCTTTCCGTGACAGCGAGATTGACTTGGATTCCGGCAGGGGTGACGATCTGCCCATTAGCTACAAGCCAGCCGTTCCCCAGCGGCCCGGGGGTGTAGGTTGGGAAGTACTGGGACTGAGCGAACGCCGAAACGCTCAGCCCCATCCACAGCAGGCCAGCGATCAGGCCCCTCAGGATCCGAGAACTATTTCGAAACGAATTCATCTGCATAAAATGTTTCCTCCACAAAGGAACTGGCTCAGGTTTGCACTGCGTAAGGTTTTCAGTTAATCGGTGGCAAAGATAATGCTGGACAATGGCAAGAGTAGTGAGAAATGCCGCACAGCCAGATGACGCAAACATTACGTTTTTGTCATGTGGTGATTGGGCACTGCCGCCGCGTGGCCTTGGTCGGCGGTTTCGCGATACCATGCCGCAGCCTCAGCGTAGTCTTTTCGGTACGCCCTCGCCCTCGGCCCAAATAAGACCGAGGTCGCAATCCCATTGCTGGGACGCCCGCTAGAAACGATGCACCGAGCTAGCCGCGTAATCGTCGTAGGTTAGCGTCGCACGTTGAGCTCCACGAATTGAAGGTACTCTCATATTTCCCCTCCTCAGTTGCAAATAGACCGGCGCACCCCGTGGACTGCACCAGCGCAGGTAGTCTAGAAAAGAGAGGGAACACCGGCATGACGGAAGACTTACTGCTTTTGTCACCTGCCGCCGCAGATTGGCATAAGGAGAGTGACCCGCGTACCCTGTCCCGGTTGGCTGGCAATTTCAACTTTCCCGCCGTGAAGCAGCATGATGCTCTGCACGATCGCCAACCCCAGGCCAGTACCGCCCGAAGCCTGGGATCGTGAGGTGTCCAGCCGAAAGAAACGATCGAACACCCTCGGCAGCGCTTCGGGCGGAATGCCAACGCCTGTATCGCTAACTTCAATGCGCACAGCGGAAGGTTCTGCGTTGGCAACCAGCACCACAGATCCGCCCGGGGGTGTGTGCGCTACGGCGTTCGATACCAGGTTGCTCACGGCGCGCTGTACCAGGGTGCGGTCCAGTTCGGCGATTACCGGAGCCGGGCTCGCATTAGTCGTCAGGGAGATACCAGCCTCCGCGGCTGAAGCCTCGTAATACTCGCGCATGCCGCCTAGCAACTCAACGACGTCCACTGGCTCGCGGCGCAAATGGGCTAACGGGCTCTCTGCGCGGGCCAGGAACAGCAGGTTGCTAATGAGGTCCGAAAGGCGTACCCCTTCTTCGAGGCAGGACTCGAGCACGTCGCGGTATTCGATGATGGTTCGCGCTCGGGCCAAGCCCACTTCGGCTTCGCCGCGGATATTGTTGACCGGTGTGCGCAAGTCATGTGCGATGTCGGCGGAGAATCGGGAGATCCGTTCGAACGAATCTTCCAGCCGGTCCAGCATTGCATTGAAGGTGCTCGCCAAGGATGCCAGTTCGAAGGGATAGCCGTCCGGGAGGATCCTCTCACGCAGGTTCGTCGCACTAATGCGGCGAGCGGTCGCCGACATGTCTTCCACCGGGCGAATACCGTGGCGTGCGATCTGGTACCCCACGAGCGGGAAGATGGCGAACGTGCTCAGCAGAATGCCAAGGAACCAAAGCCGGTAGCGCTGCAGGAATTCTTCTTGCTGCGAGACGTCGATTGCAACCTGAATGGTATCGGTCTGGGTAGGAGGGGAGCCGACCGGTGCCGTCGCCGTGGTAACGCGAAACGCCCGGCCGTGCCTTCCCTTCATCCGAACGGTTCTGCCAGGACGAATTCCTGTTTGAGTAGCGAGTTGCTCCAGATCTAACTGCTCCGCCATGCCGGGCGTGGTCAATAGCGGTTCGTTTTGTTCATCCAGCAGGCGAATGTAAAACTGTTCGTATCGCCGCGCGGCTGATTCCAGTTCGACTTCCTCTCGCAGGGCGTCACTGTCGCTCGGTCGCTCCCGCAGCATGGTGCGTAGCACGTGAAGCTTATCGTCGATAAACAATCTCGTGCTTCTCTCCATTTCGGCGACCGTAAGCAGATAGAGACTGGCGGTTGCGAGGAACACCAGAAACAGGCCTGCAAGCGCGTACCCGGCGGTCAACCGGAAGGCCAAAGTCCTCCAGAGCCGCAAGACGGGGGCGACGCTGCTAGTCAGATTCCATGACATACCCTGCGCCCCGAACGGTATGGATCAGTTTTTGCGGAAACGGATCGTCCACCTTGCTGCGTAGCCTTCTCACGTTGACGTCGACCACATTGGTGTCGCTGTCGAAATTCATGTCCCATACCGCTTCGGCGATCAGCGTCCGCGACAGTACTTCGCCGGCATGTTGCGCCAGCAGAGACAGCATAAGAAACTCCTTGAAGGTCAAATCCAGTCGCTGGCCGGCGCGTGTGACACGCTGGCGCAATAGATCGATCTCAAGGTCGGCCATGCGGATGATTTCTTGCGGCCGATGTGGTGCCCGGCGCAGCAGCGATCGCACACGCGCCAACACTTCGGAGAAAGCAAATGGTTTTACCAGATAATCGTCGGCGCCCAGTTCCAATCCTCGTACTCGTTCGTGGACTGCATCGCGCGCCGTGAGAAAGAGCACCGGTGTCCGTCGGCCTGCCTGCCGCAAGCGCGTGAGGACCTGCCAGCCATCCAGACTGGGAATCATCACGTCCAGAATTACCAGATCGAATTCCATTTCCAGCGCCAGGTGCAGCCCGTCCAGGCCATCTCCCGACACTTCGACGGCAAAGCCCGATTCATTAAGCCCCTTCTTCAGGAACTTTGCGGTCTTCGCTTCGTCTTCTACGACCAGGATTCTCATACCCAACCCTGTTTGCTTTGGCCTGGCAGCTAAGATTCTTGCGGACTTCCACTTTCTGCAACGAATCTTCAGAAGTTCAGTCGTTACCCCTAACAGCCCAACCGGGGATCGCAATGGATTACACTTTTGTCATTTACATAAAAGCCCAGGAACATTGCAGGAAGATGAAGGTGCAGCGAAGGTTCGGTTAAACAAACTCGGAGAGCCCGATTCTTGATACCGAACAGTTTTGCTGATAGGAGAAGCAGGTCGCCCCAATTCCGAGATGGCCCAGAAACAAAGGGCAGGAGTTCAACCCATGTCTAGGCAGCCAGAAGCGACCCATAGAATTGAGTGCCTGAGCGAAAAGGTTCAGGCCGCGAAAAAGTGGGCGTTCAGGAATCGATTCGTCTGAAAGAAACTATAGCGATTGCTCACTCGGAGTGGTTGGGCCCAGCTCTAGCAGAGGCCTGGGCCTCATAACGCAGCACATCAAAACCGCCAGACGGCGGGTCTTCATTGTAGGAAATCTGTCGCGCTTCGGTTCTGCATCGGGCCACAACGATGCCGGTGCCTCGCGGGAGTCCAGCAAAGCTAATGGTTGTTCAGCTGAGCCGCGACCTCCGTGATACTTCGACTTCCGGATTACCAGTTGCCTGGACAAGGTAAAAAGGGTGACGTGGGCAAAGGCCGCGTCTTGACCAGATCGACTGGCAATCCGGGGAGCCTCTTTGGTTACTTGCCCGCGTAAGTCTTGGGGGAGCCGAGGCCGGTGCACAGGTCCCAACCAACTTTGCAATGCGGATCACCCTGCGTGATGTCGTTGAAATCAGCATGGTACTTGATGGGACTGAACAGCTCGTTGTACATGGTGGTGAGCTGCGCCATGGACGACTGTTGTCGGCTGCCGGCCGCGTTCACGATACCGGCAAAGGTAGGAGACGACCAACTAGTACCTCCGACCGAACCCCAGCCTCCATTGAGGTAAATGGCAGTGCAACAAAAGTCGGAAGCGACATCAGGATAGCCGCGAAAGTTTCCTACGATGCCTGCAATGGCATTCTGATAGCTGGGACGCGGCTCGTATGGACTAATGTCGCCCCCTCCGCCGCCGGTGTAGTACTGCTCGTAGGTGAAATTTCCCTTGCTGTCGCGGTTAAAATAGGTTCCTCCAACCGCCACAACGTTCGGTGACGCTGCCGGATAGGCGCTCACGCCAAGTCCCCCATCGCCGGCGGCTGCAAAGTAGACGACTCCCGGGGAAGTGAAATACTGATCAAGGCCAGTTTCCTGAGGAATTTCCGCATCGGCAAAGCTCATGCTGACCACGCCGCCGCCGTTGTGAGCCA
>JBKQKT010000315.1:0-2691 GCA_052147365.1 Candidatus Korobacteraceae bacterium
GGTTTGTGGCCAGCACCCATGCTGTTTGGCTGAGCAGCGGCAGATCTTCCGGGTCGGCGTGCAGCCCCGCCCGCCACTCCGCCAGGGCCTTTGTTACTCTCCCTTGCATGTAAAAGGCTGCACCCAGGTTGTAGTAGGTCTGCGTGTTCCTGGGGTTGATCTCCTCCGCCTTCTCGAGATGTTCGATCGCCTCGCCGGCTCTCCCTTTTTGCAGTAGGACAATTCCCAGATTGTTCTGGGCGTCGGCATAATCCGGCTTTAGACCGACGGCTTTCTCAAAATAGGGGATGGCCTCGTTCAGTTGTCCCCTTTTGAGCAGGTGCGTGCCCAGGTTGTTGTTGGCCATGGGGTCATCGGGATTGATCTCGAGAGCCTTCTTCCACTCGGCGATGGCTGCTTCGTCCTGTCCTTTGGCCGCTAATTCCGCGGCATGATCGAAGATGCGGAAGAATTCGGCGGCGGGCAAGTCGATCTTCTCCAAGCCGTCCGCAGGGATGTTCACAAACTCGGGGATGTTCACGGCGCGGTTAGCGGCGGTGGAGTTGTCAATGTAGATCGCGGGACTGTCGTTGCCCTGTTCGTCCAGGTGCGTGAGGAACATGCCGGTGTAGGGCGAGCGGCTCTTCGACGAGAAGACCAGCCAGCGTCCGTTGGGCGAGAAGCTGTGCCAGGAATTCATCCGTGGCGTGTTGCAGCGCATACGGCGCGCCTCGCCGCCCGCCGCCGGCACGATGAAAAGCTGGCTGTCCGGACGCATCAACAGGCCGTTGCGGCACTTCACGAACACAATCCAGCGCCCGTCGGGAGAGATTTTCGGAAAGGCGTTGCTCATGCCGTTCTGCGAAGCTCCGGCGATCGGCTCCGGCTTGCCGCCTTGGCCTGCGTTAAACGGGATCCTGTAAAGGTCGTATTGGATGGGCGTCTCGTCCGAGTCGTTGGCGTATGCAGCGAGTTTGCGGCCTTCCGGATACGGGTCTCTCGCTTCCGCCTGGGCGTACACCAGGTATTTGCCGTCCGGGCTCCAGGTTTCATTCGTGTGCACGTAACGCGGATCATCCGCGCCCGGCAGGGCTCGCATCTCGCCGGTGGCGCGGTTGTACCAAGCCAGGATGCCCCGCGTGGGGTAGAACACCTGCAGGAAACGGTAGTCCTTGAAATTGGCCACGTAGAAGCCGCCCTGCGTGCCTCCTGGCGCCTTGATCATGGTCACCACGTACTGCCCGTCCGGCGAGACCTGCGACATGAATCCGATCCGCGGTTGCGCGACGGTCTGGTCCTTGAAAGTCGCCCACGAGATCACGTCTTGGTTGCGGATGGACATTTGCTTTTGGATCGAGGCCAGAACGTAGAGTCCCTTGTCGTTGGCCGGGCCGTCCAGGTCCATTCCTAAAGTCTTTCCGTCGCGCGAGAAAGAGTGGCAGTTGGCGCAGGAATGAATTCCGGTAAAGAGCACGTGGCTCTCCGTTTCGCCGATGTTGCGCAGACGCCAGGCAATCAGCGGGATGGCGTTGGGAGCCAGCGGCTTGATCACGCCTTTTTGCAGTTCGGAGGGCATCAACGGCACGTCGCGGTAAAAAATCGGCGCGCCGACCGGATCCTTTGAGGTTTGGATGACCACTCCGCCCTGGGAAATAGCTGCGGCGGCATGTTCAGCCTCGCGGCCCGCGATCGTCACGGTTGCGGGGTGCTCGCGTGAGTGCAGTTTGATCGCCGCCCAGGTGGTATCATCGGGAGTCCAAGTGTGGGAAGCAGCCTGCTGGGGTGTCAACTCAGGCAGCTTGTTGGTGTTGCTGACGCAGCGCGGGTCGATCTCACCAAGGTGCAGGCGCTCCCCGGGCGTTTGCGCGTGCATCCCGGACGAGCCGTCGGAAAATGCCACTTCGATATCCCAGACTTTGGATCGTGGCGAGGCATCGCGCCAGATGAACGTGGGAGGTGTGATTTCGGGCGGAAAAATCGAGCGATCTTCCGGATAGTCAATCGTGATCTCAGCGAGGTGTCCGGGTTCGCGTGCAGTCGCGGGCGCAACAACACCCTCTCCTGCCAGCCCTTGCCGCACAATCAGTAGCGCGACAACCAACGTGCAGATGATAGCAAGATAAGTTCCAACGGCTTTCAACACAACCCCACCGCTCTACGGACCAGCAGTCGAGCAATAGTATCACAATGCAGCGGAGCCGTAACCAAAACGTCTCACTGAGCTTCCGTCCCACGGCTTGTCGGCAGCTGGCGTTATTTCGAGACAACCTTGAGGTCGTGAATCAGTTTTGAAAACGGGCTGCCGATTGACCTTTCGCGATTCACCGTGATGGATTCGCCCATGACTTTGTAAAGCGGCTTTCGGGAAGTTCGGTCTGAAACTAACATCTGAGCGGTGTATGTCGCTTCGGGGACACTCTGAGTTATGGCTGCCCCGGTCGCCATGCCGTCGCCGTTGGCCTGAGTGACCTGAAACGAATTCTTGAACTCAAGACTCACCACGGCATCGGCCTGAGCGCAGTTTTCAACCAATTTCCACGGCAGCTTGCTCAGCAGCCCTTTGGGAGTGTTCTGCTTCTCAAGGAATCTTCTCACATCCGGCGCCACAACTCCCTCGATCTTATCCATGTCCACGCAGTAGCTTTGCACCTTGAGCAATGTGTCGGGGTCGACTACGTCGCCGAACGGTTTCTTTCCGAAACCCGCTCCAGG
>JBKQKT010000316.1:0-2817 GCA_052147365.1 Candidatus Korobacteraceae bacterium
ATGTGCTCAACTTTAAGGACTCGGTGGCCGGCCTGTCGGTCGGCGCGCCGGTCCAGTTGCGCGGCATTCAAATTGGCGAAGTGGCGGACGTACGCGCGCAGTTCGACGCCAAAACCCAAAAATTCTCAGTGCCGGTAACGATTCACCTGGATCCGCAGCGACTGGGGGTAAGAGTGTTCGATCTGCCACCCGGGACAGATCTCGCACTGGTGCGCAAAAACTTCATCGATACTTTAATCGCTCATGGAGTCCGCGCCCAGTTACGTTCCGGGAACCTGCTGACGGGATCCGCGTTGGTGGCATTCGATTTTTTCCCGGGCGCGCCTCCGGCCAAGGTGGACTGGTCGCAGAATCCGGTGCAGCTGCCGACCATTCCTGGCCAGCTCCAGACGCTGGAAGCGAGCGTCGACAATATCATCAAGAAGCTCGATAAGATGCCGCTCGACCAGATCACGCAGGGTCTGCAGAAGACCATGGGTGACCTCGATCTAACCCTGGTGAGCGCGCGTGGCACCATCGATAGCGCCGGCACCATCGTGCGGCCGAATTCGCCGCAGGCCCAGCAACTGGATAGCACGCTGGAAGAAGTACGCCGCGCAGCTCGCTCGGTTCGGGTCCTCGCCGACTATCTCGATCGCCATCCTGAGGCGTTAATTCGCGGCAAAAAAGGGGAGGCCAAGTGATGGCGGGTCGAATTTCACTTTCAGTCACCTTCGGCCTTATCACATTTCTAACCGCCGCATGCAGCACCACGGCGCCCTCGCGGTTCTATACTCTGGATTCTACCGCGACTCCCGGGCCCGCGCCGGCGGCTCCCTATTCCGTCATGATTGGTGCGGTCTCCATACCGGCCGCGGTCGATCAGCCGCAGTTCGTGGTTCAAGTCGCGGCCAACCGCGTCGAAGTTGACGAATTCAATCGCTGGGCCGCGCCGCTCAGTGACAGCATCGCGCGCGCGGTCGCCGGCGACCTTGCGGCGCAACTCGGAACCTCTAATGTGGCAACCGCGCAGCTGCCGAACTTCAATCCCGACTTTATCGTGACGATTGAAGTCCAGCGCTTTGAGTCCACGCGCGGAAAAACCGCGTTCATCGAAGCAGTGTGGGCGGTGCGCAAGAGCGCGACCGGCGAAACCCTTTCCGGTCGCACCATCGCGCGCGAAGACGTGCAGGGCGACAGCTTCGATGCGCTCGCCGCAGCGCATAGCCGCGCGCTTGCGACCATGAGCAACGACATCGCCACCACGGTCCGGGCCGAGGCGAATGAGAAACAATAGCGACCCGCAGTGAGAAACATCAGCAGCGAGGGATAAGTGCATGACAACCTGGAAGAGCAATCAGCCCATCATGAAATGTATCAAAATCGGCATCGAACCAAAGCTAACTCTCACGACGTTGACGCTGGTGGTTGTGCTACTCGGCGCACGATCGGTGTGGGCGCAAGGTGTAGTGCTGCCACTACCAGCGGAGGATCAGCAGACCATCACAGCTCAGCTCGGACCCGGGGTGGTCGGCGCCGCCTTGCCGAGCAACACGATCCAGGATGCCTCGACTTACTTTCCGCTTCAGGAGCGGTCGCCGACCTACCAGGTCACTGCCGGTAGCAACGCGGGAAATACCCAGACGCTGGCGGTGATAAAGACTCATCGTCCTAACGGAAGGGTAGCCTGGCGTTTTCAAATGTCGCCCACGCTGGCGGGCTTCATCCGTCAAACTCCCGCGGGCGATCTGGTTATGCCCACGGTCAACGATCCGGGCGAAGGGGTAATCGTCATAACTACACCTGCCAACCCGTTCTTACCCCAGGGCATGCAGCCTGGAGAGACGCGCACCTATACCCAACAGGTCTCGGTTAACTATCTCGACGATCCGACCGACCAGAGATACTCGGGAACCTTGAATGGTAGTTATACCTACGTTGGAACCTACCAGGTAACCGTCCCGGCAGGGACCTATCAGGCGGTGCTGTTTCGGATCAAGTGCGAGGGCAAGGTTGGTCCGGCTCATACGCAGAACACGGCGTATAACTTCTTCGCGCCGGGCGTAGGTATGGTCGCGATGATCATGCAGGAGGATGTGTCGGCCTTCTGGATCTACAACATCGACAGCACCGCCGGGAAAGTACTCCTCAGCCGGTGAGATAGGTTGGTGTTACAACAACTCCGGGATGGAGTGCGGCGGCATTTTTTGCCGCACCGCCAGAGCGCACTGATGGTCGCGATCATCGCTGCGTTCGCGGCGCGTCCTCTAATCGGCGACGTTGGAGCCGCTCCCACCATATTCAGCATCACAATATTGCTCGTTCTCTTGTTGGCCCTCTACAATATCAACGTCGACGAACTGGTGGGCGAAAGACGAGAGCTGCTGGCTCAATCCAGGAGACGACGGACCGTGGGTTGGGTGCTCGCCGTGATGGCAGCGGCGGAACGCTTGAGCGTCATTGTCGTCCACAACCAGATAATGAATCTGGTAGAGTCGATTGGTTGGCTGCTGTTCTTCGCCTTCGTTACCTTCAGCGAGATGCGCAGCATCTTCAAGCACAAAGATATTACTGGCGAAACCATCAGCATGGCGGTATCGATCTATTTGCTTCTGGCGGCGACCTGGGGTTTTTTGTACCTGATCATTTTCCAGCGGCACAGTGGTGCCTTTGCAGGCCTCGCGGTGCCAACTTCGGGCCACGCATCAGATATCCAGCCCCTGTTTGCAATTTTCGGCTACTATAGCCTCGGCACGTTGTCGACGATTGGCGCCGGCGACATCGTTCCTATCACCCTGCAGGCTCGTTATGCCACCGTCGCTGAAGCTATCGCCGGGC
>JBKQKT010000317.1:0-11972 GCA_052147365.1 Candidatus Korobacteraceae bacterium
GTAGCAGCTGGAGGTCGGCGACGGGGTTGAAGATCGTGCCGAGGCCCGCCATCAGGGAACCAATCACGGTCAACGAAATCCCAGCGAGTACAGCCTTGATCGCTCCCGCGACGTTCAGCCCCATCACCAGCTCCAGTTTGCTGATGGGGGTAACGAGGTAGCCCTCGTGTACACCGCGGGCCTTGTCGTCGATGTACAACATGCCGCCGCCGATCATGACCGAGACGAACATGGCCAGCACGATGGAGCCGGGCAGCAGGTACTTCATGTATTCGATGTACGGGTAAAGTTCGACAGTATCGAGCGAGATCTGCTTCACAATGCGCGAGGGGTCAACGTCGGGCTGATTGAGCGCGTCGGTGAGCGAAGTCAGTTGCTGCTCGAGCGTCGAGCTCATGAAGTTGTCGGTGTTGTCCACTACCAGGGCGATGCGAGGATGGTTCTGCTCATACACGCGCCGCGAATATTGCGGAGGAATGATGATGGCGCCATCGAGACGTCCATTGCGCACGTCCTCCATCGCCTGTTTGTCGCTGTCGTAATCCACCGGTTTGAAGGTCTGCGCGTTCGATTCAACGGCGGCCAGTGCCTCGCGTACTTTCACCGCCTGCGTGCCGCGGTCCTGGTCTACCACGCCAAGCCGTGCGTGTTTGATTTTTCCGCCAAAGGCGTTACCGAGCACAATCAACTGAACCAGCGGAAATACCATGGCCACCAGCATCAGCGCTGGAGAGCGGAAAAACTTGCGGAGCTCGCGCTCGACAATGGCCATCATCCGATTCATGGGCGCATCCCGGGACGGTCGGGCATGACAAAGCCAAAGGCCTTCACCTGCTCGTCGCGCAATTGCCGTCCTGTGTAGTGGACGAAAACGTCGTCCAGCGTGGTGTTCTGCACTGAGAGCGACTTCACCTCTACTTTGGAGCGCACTGCGAGTTCGACCAGCTCAGTCGTAGTTTTGGAGCCGTTGCTGCTAAGTATGCGATACATGTTGGCAGCTTCATGCTGCACCGAAGTTACGTCCTCCAGCTTTTTCAATTCGTCTTCCCAGTCAGCGGGTGCATTGAGGAACTGGGCCTCAATGACGTTGGTCCCGGGCACGCTGGCTTTCAAAGCGATTGGCGAATCGAGTGCGACCAGCTTGCCGTGGTCGACGATCGCCAGGCGATCGCACAGGCGATCGGCTTCGTCCATGTAGTGCGTGGTGATAAGAATGGTCAGCGCGCGCCGGTTCTTGATCTCGGTCAGCATCTCCCATACTGCGACTCGCGAAACGGGATCGAGTCCTGTGGTTGGCTCGTCGAGAAAGAAGATCTTGGGACTGTGCACCAGACCGCGCGCGATTTCCAGGCGTCGCCTCATGCCGCCCGACAGCGTCTTGGTCTGCGCGTGGCGCCACTTGTCGAGCTCCACTGTTTGTAGCAATTCGTCCACGTTGCGCTTCCGGACATCGGCAGGAACGTTGTAGAGCTTGGCGTAGATGTTCAGGTTCTCCTCGACAGTCAGGTCGATGTCGCTGGTCAGGGCTTGCGGGATCACGCCCATACAGCGCCGTGCCTCATCCGCTTGCTTTGCGACGTCGAAACCATTGATGAGGGCATGCCCGGCAGTCAGAGGTAACAGCGTAGTCATCATACGGATGAGCGTGGACTTGCCCGCGCCATTCGGTCCGAGCAGGCCGAAAATTTCACCCTGTTGCACTTTGAAGGAAACATCGTCCACTGCCGTGAAGTCGCCGTACTTTTTGGTGATGTGGTCTACTACGATGGCATCGCCGCTGACGGGCGTCTCGCAGCCGCCGTCTGGCTTCGATTTGGGTGCGAACCAGCTCATGACCCAGCCTTCTCCAGATGCTTTGGCAGCAGGACTTCGGCGGTCATACCAGGAACCAGCGCGCCATCGGGGTTGTCAACCTTCAGCTTCAAGCCAATGGTCTTGATGTCACGCTTGCGGCGGCTGACGTCGCGCTGGGTGGCGAAATCGCTCTCCACCGCTTTGAAGATGACAGTGCCTTCAATCGGCTTGCCCGCCGGCAAACGCACCGTGAGTTTCTGGCCGTCGGAGATAAAACGCGCTTCCGTTTCGGGGGCTTCGGCGCGGACCCAGGTGTCGCCGAAGTCAATGATGGTCACAATCGGTGTTCCGGGATTTACGACCTCGCCTTGCCGAGTAGCGCGCACCGACACCGTTCCATTGACAGGCGCATAGATCTTTGTGTAGCCGAGGCGAGTTTCGGCTTCGGCGAGTTGCGCGCGCGCGTTAGCGACTTGCGCCACGTTTGCGGCAACATTGCTGGCGGCAGCCCCCTGCTGATGAATGCGCGCAATGGCAGTGTTCAGGTCCGCTTGTGCCGCGTCCACATTTTTCTGCGCACTCTGGACGACGGCGCGCTGGGCATTTAGCTGTTCCTCGGCGCGAACGCGGTCCATATCGGATTCCACTCCCACCTCCGCCAGTGCAATAGTCCTTTCCGAGTCGCTCTGCACTCGAGCCAGGTCAGCCTGCGCTTGCGCCAACGTCGCTTTGGCTGCGGCCAGCCGTGCCTGAGCGTTGACTACTCCGGCATTGGTTTCGCCGAGGGTTTGCGCTTCCGTCGCGCGCAAAGACGATACCTGTGAGCCGTAGGCATCAATGGTCGCCTGCGCAGCATTTTTCTGGGCTTCCAGTTCCGCGGAGTCAACTTCGGCGATCAGGTCGCCGGCCTTCACCTTGGAGCCTTCGTCAACATAGAGCTTCTCAACGCGACCCATGATCTTGGAACTGACGATGACCTGGTTGGCATCCACAATTCCGATCAGGACGGTATCAGTGGTTCGGTCTGTGGAATAGAAGTAATAGCCAACCGCGATAGCAAGCAGAACGAGAAGGACGATGGCGAATTTCTTCTGCTTCACGAGCTGCCTCCTCCTGCGCCTTCACTGTCGGGCACAGAGTCCGACTGGTGTTCCTGGTTCTTCTCAGAGGCAATCCCGGCTGCCAGTTTTATCCCCGCCTCTCTGTCTGTGAACAAGGCAGCAGCGACAAAATTGAGGACCGCGGCACGGCGCTGTCTGATCGCTTCAGGAGCATACGGATCACGACCAAAGAGCACCCGCGTCACCGGCGCGACGACGAAGTAGTGCACGTTGATGGCAGCGATGGAAGGTGCAACCTGGATGGGATCAACTTTGCGAAACTCCCCGCTCGCTACTCCCTGCTGGAGCAACTCTGTCACGCGCACGGCCAAGGGGCGTATGTAGCGTTCCGCGATACGAGTGAGGTGGGGCGAACCGCCACGGCCTGCGTTTGTCATCTCACCCTGGAAGAGCCGCGCATGATGAGGAGACTCAGCGACGCAATCAAATTGAGCGCAGGTGTAGCGCAGCAGGCGCTCTCCCAAAGGCGCAACGCCGTCGAGCTCACGCATCAATCGCTCCGTCAAGCCGACAAAGAAGCGATCCAGCACGGCGCCGTACAAGGTTTCCTTGTCATGAAAGTAGTAATAGAGCAGTGCCTTGTTAACGCCAGCAGAAGCGGCAATCGCATCCACGCGGGCGCCCGCCAGACCTTCCTGGGCGAACTCACCCAGCGCCGCCTGGAGGATTGCATCGCGGCTGGCGTCAGGCTGACGCCGCGTGCCGCGACGGGACCTCAGAATTTGTTCTCCACCCTGCATATTTAATTAACTGGTTAGTTAGATTATCAGGAAAGTGAGTTGGCTTCAAGATTGTTTGCAAATGAACTGCACGTGATGCTCGAAGCGCAAGCGATTGGGGTCAGCGAGAAAAAGGCGGCTTGACGAGAGAAATACTCCTCAAGCCGCCGAAGCCATTGCGGCAGAAATCAGTCGCTGTCTTGCGTCAGCGCAACGAGGCGAGGGTCTTTTGGGCCTCCTGCGCGTCAGGCCCCTTCAGATTCAATTGAAGTGCCTTTTGCAGCTCGGTTCGGCCGCGGTCGCGATCCCCAGCTCCTACTAACGCCATCCCCAGATGGTAACGATAGTCTGCCTTCTCCGGGCGCTTCTTGACGGCGTCTTCGGCCAACGAGATCGAGACACGATAGTTGCCCTTCTTGTACTGAATCCAAGCTAATGTGTCATTGATGCCGTCTAACTCGGGAGCTATTTGTTTAGCTTGGGTCGCCAGACTCAAGGCCATGTCCAGGTTCTCGCCCTCGGCAGCATACACCCACGCCAGATTGTTGGCGGCAATTGGATCATGGGCATTCTGATTCAGTGCTGCCTGGAAGTACTTCCCGGCCGACTTCAGATCGCCCTTCTTGACATAGAGATTTCCCAGGTAATTGTTTACCAGGGGCGAGTTCGGCTGAATTTGCAGTGCCTTCTGGTAGGAGGCCATCGCGTCTTCCGGCCGATCGGTCAATTCGTAAATCTGGCCGATATGGATGTACGACATCACCGACTTTGGGTCGATTTGAGTGACTTTCTGATACTCCTGAATGGCCTGATCGAACTTCTTGGTACTCGCCAAGGCAGAACCATAAATGAAATGCGCGGCGGGACGTCCGGGATTGGCGGCGGCATATTGGCTGGCCAATGCCATTGCCTTGGTTGGGTTGTTGGTTGCAAACATCAAACTCACGTAGTCAGCCATCGCAGCGTCGTACTGCGGATACATCTTCAATGCAGTCTGAAATTCCCGCTCCGCCTCGGCATACTTCTTCTCGCCGGCATAAGCGAGCGCATAGTTGAGATACAGCAACGGATCGTTGTTGACCGACTTCTGCACCTCATTCAGTTCTTTCAGCGCTGCGTCATCATCGTTGGCACCGATGTCAATCGTGGCGTTAAGGAAATGAGCACTGGGATTGTTCTCATTCAGCTTTTCCAGCCGGGCAGCGTACTCGCGAGCGGTGTCGAAGTCGCGCGCATCACGGTAGGTTTCGGCCAGAGCGTACAACACCATCGGATTATCTGGCTGCCGCTTCAAGGCTTCCTGCAATTCGCTTTTGGCCGCGGATAGATCGCCGGTCTGGCGAAGCACCTGTCCCAGGATGAAATGGGCTTTAGGGTTCTCCGGCGCGTCCTTGATGACGTCACGAAGCGCGACCACCGCCTCGGGGCCGTTACCTTTCATGGCTAAGAGGCGGGCATGGGTAATCCGGGCCATAACATCGCCCGGGTTCTCCTTCAGCAGCTTATCGGTCAAGGCGGTAGCGTCGTCAACCTTACCGCTGTTCAGCATGGTCTCCATCAGTCGCAACTGCAACTCCTGGTTCTTGGGGTCGATGGTAAGGCCACGTTGGTATTCCTTTATGGCATCAGTGGTGTCCCTGGAAGCCAAGTAATAGTCGCCGATCGCGGTGGCGACCAGTGCCGAATTTGGTTGCTTGTCCCTTAGCTGTTGAACTACCTGCTCCCCATCGGCCTTGCGCCCTTCGTACAGCAGCAGGCCGGCGAGTCGCAGATAAGGTAGCGGATCTTCAGCGGAGGCATTCTGGATAGCGAGCCGGAGCGTCTCTTCGGACTTCTTCTGATCCCCCTTGTTCATGTAGAAGTTGGCCATGGCGTAATAAGCCTGCATGGCCTTGGGATCAACGCTGATGGCTTTGCGAAGGTCCTCTTCAGCGGGCCCTTGCTGCTTCAGCGAATTGTAGGCCACGGCACGATTCAAGTATGGACCAGGATTGTTGGGCTTCAGCGCAATCGCCTTGGTGTAAATCTCAATCGCCTCCTGCGGGTGTTTCTGTCCCAGCAGAATGTTGCCTAGCAGCATGTAGCCGTCGAGGTTATTCGGGTCATGCTCTACGACGAAGCGGGCGTGTTCCTCCGCCTCGGTGTATTTTCTTGCCTGCCACCAGAGGGTCCCGAGCGCAAGGTGTGCTGGGACATTGTTGGGATCCTGATCGGTCGCAACGCTGAACTCCTTGAAGGCGGCCGCCCAGTGCTGCTGAGCCAACTCCGCCTGTCCGAGCTCGTAATGGCCCTCCGAATAACGGGGGTCAATCTGCAGGGCTTTCTTGAACTGAATCACGGCAGAGTCGTACTTCTTCTCCGCCATGTACTTCTTGCCGCTCTCGACGTACTTGCGTTTGGCCGCATCGGGGTTGCGGGTGCAACCAGCAAATGCAACCAACAGCACAACCGTCACTATTGAGACGAGGTAGCGTTTCCGCATGAATTCTCCTGGGTCACCGAGGAATGATCTGATCAACATCGTGTGTTATCTGTTTCGCAAAAGCGATTGCCCGTGTACGTGCCTGCTCTTCATTACCGTGAATGATTGGGGTGGTAATGCGCACCAGGGCTGCATCGGTGCGGTTCAAACGCAGCGCATCGTAAACCAAATAGAACTTACCCATAAATTCGCTGGCCACGACTCGGCCGTGCGCCTGGTACCAGTAAAGGACGAGCTGTTCATCCAAGTCTTTGCGGATGACGTACAGGTTGATGGGAACTTTTCGTCCATCATCAAGCGGCAACTCGTAAATAGTGGCCTTCTCCGGTTGCCAGCCGGAGGCCGGCATACAGTTCTTGGGGGAGTGAATGCTGGTACCGGTCCTCTGGCTCCGGAAATAGCCGATGTACAGGGTGATCAGGCCCTCGGTTGGGGACATGTACCCACGATTGAGGTAGTCGTTTACACCCAGCACGTCCAGGTACTTCGCTTCCAGAGGCCAATTGGCAAACGCTGTGAATCCAGCAATCTGTGACGGAAAATCAGCGAGGGGCTTAGCTGGCGGGGTGGCTTCTCCGTGAGAGAGGTAAGCCATCCCGGTTGTTGCACCCAGCAGAACAGCAAGCATTACCCAGTAGCGTGCTCCAGCCTTCATTTGCTTCCCTTCACATCGGAAACGGCGGGCACGTCTTTGGGAACCCATCCCATCATTTTGCGGATTTTTGTCATTAGAGCGTAAAACCCGAGGAACATGGCGGTGGCCACAACGAAGATCACCCATCCCGAGAACTCGTGCATGAAACCTTCCGCCGCCTGCGGACCCATGTAATTGGCCATTATGGCCGTTAGCATCACACGCGTTCCATTGCTGATGATAGCAAGGGGAACCATCGCGAGGAAAAGAATCCAGCGCGCAATCGCGCTGCGCTCCATGACATATCCAAAGCCCGCGGCAGCGCCAGCAACGACATTAAGGAGCGGATGCCGCTGCACGCTTCAACTACCTCCAACGACATGCCGGGCAGAATTAGGACGTTACCTTCGCGCATAATGGGAAACAGGTTAAGTTGTTCCAGGGTCCAGGTTGCGAATTTGGAAGCGATGAATTGCAGTGGGAAAACGATTTCGTTGTACACAACCCCGGGTATCGGAATGGCAAAAAGTAAGAACGCCATGGGAAAGGCCAGGGCGCGTAACATAACACCGCCGCAGAAATAGACAATCAGCCCGCAAATGGTGCAAAGCAAGGAAAAGCGTGCCAGGAACAATTCTGCGCCCAAACTGCCGAGGACAAGTAATCCTAAGGCCCCGAGAAAAATGACCATACCCCAAGGGGACGGCCGCCGCGGGACCTGCCGTAGTTTGTCGCGCCGCGCCCAGATTAAATAGGCGGAAAGCAACGGCACTAGAAACCCATGGGAGTAGTCGGGGTCCCGGTACCACTGGTCCAGCAAAATCCGCAGAACCGGGGCGTAGAGCGCTAACAGCACTCCAACCAACAGCAATCCCTGCCAGCCAAACGGCTTAACCGTCTGCCAAAAGCTGGGGGGCTTGGAGACCGGAGACTCCTCCTTGGGAATTTCCAGGTCCGACGGGCGGGACACAACTCCCTCCGCTTTGGTGCCCGCAAGCGCCACTAACCCTCACTCCTTATGAGATTCGGTCCCTGAACCGCTTGGGAATGTGCAATTATTTCGCCGACAGTGTCAGTTAGCATACTCCACAACTAGCTGAAAAGCCATCAGTTCTAACTTCATATCTCGACGGCGGCAAGACTCTGTATACAAGCAGTGCAAAATCTTGCACATCCGTCCCCGCCCAGTTCATCCAGACGAAAACCGCCCTCAGGTTCAGGTCTCGGGTGTGTCCTGGACTTGTTAAGTTCGGCCAGCGACCTTATTGTAGACGCAGAGAGAAATTGCAGCGCGCCCTCTCGTTCACAGCTACATTGCCGACTGAAAGGTTACTAGAACTGGTAACGGGTTTCAAAGTGAATTGGCCTCAATTGAGGCATTTACCCAAATGTCCAGTCTGGGCATGTATCAGACTCACTGACGAATGACCATTGGCTCAAAATGATCAAGACCCTGGAATGGACGGATGCGGGTGTGCGATTCATCGACCAGACGAAGCTGCCCACGGAAGAGAGCTACGTCACCTGTAAGAGCTACCAGGAAGTGGCCGAGGCAATCCGAACCATGATCGTTCGCGGGGCGCCTGCCCTCGGCGTCACCGCGGCGATGGCAGTGGCCCTCGGGATTCGCGACTCGCAGGCGACGAATCACAACGAGTTAAGGCGCGATTTCACCCACATCTCTGATGTGATTGCAGCCACGCGACCGACCGCTGTCAATCTCTTCTGGGGCATTCGCCGCATGCGGACGAAATTCGAGCAACTTTCCGGCCAGCCTATTCCTCAGGTCAAACAGGAACTCATCGCCGAAGCACAGCGCATGTTGCTGGAGGACATTGCTGCCAACGAGGCGATGGGCAAGCATGGCGCTGTTCTGCTGCCTTCCAGTGGAGGAATCCTCACTCACTGCAACGCTGGGGCGCTGGCCACCTGCGGCTACGGTACCGCTCTGGGAGTAATCCGCGCGGCAGTGGAATCGGGAAAAAAACTGCACGTCTTTGCCGATGAGACCCGGCCGTTCCTCCAAGGCTCACGTCTGACGGCGTGGGAGTTAATGAAAGATGGCATTCCGACTACCGTCATCTCCGACAACATGGCAGGCGCCATGATGCAGCAGGGCAAGATTGACGCCGTGATCGTGGGCGCGGACCGCATCGCAGCCAATGGCGATGTCGCCAACAAGATCGGCACCTACACCGTCGCGGTGCTGGCGAGGGAACACGGCATTCCGTTCTATGTCGCCGCTCCGTTCTCAACGGTTGACCTGGAAACGGCCGACGGGGGCCAAATCCCCATTGAACAGCGCGCGCCGCGCGAGGTGACGCACATGGCCGGCAAGCAGATCGCGCCTGACGGCGTGCGGGTGGAAAATCCTGCGTTCGACGTCACACCCCACAAGTACGTCGCCGCCATCATCACGGAACGAGGAGTTGCGCGCTCGCCATACTCTGAGTCATTGCGCGACTTGTAGGGAATGAAGGTAACAACGTAGCCGTTCTATTGCGGCGGCGGTTGCCGGTTGGCGGGATTTAACTGGTCCTGCATTTGCTGCTGCTGTTGCTGCATCTGCTGCAGTTCCTGTAATAACTGCTCTGGCGTCTTCGCGCCGGGGGGTTGCGTGTTCTCTACGCTATTGTCGGGGGTCGGCTGTGGTTGTGGCTGTTGCTGCTGGTTGAACACCTGAGGTTGACCGGGTACGTTTGGCCGGTGGCGGAAAGGCGGAGGCGTCGGCGGCCCAGGTTGCGGTTCGGGTTCGCTGTAGCTTTCCTCCTCCTGCGGCTCCTCCTCCTGGTGTTGTGCTGCATTATTCTGCGCAGTGTTCACAGCTGACGCAGGCCTCGCTGTGGTCAGGATCACCTTCTGCACGCCGCCCGGGTTTCCGTTCACACCCAGGATGATGTAGTTGAACTTCGTGCCGTTGAGGAGAGCATTGAGCACATCGCGCGGCTGCCCCGGACCCAACTGCCCCACAACCCTCTCGTTCGACGCTCCGGAAGGCATCTCTATGGATGCACCCGTCTGCGATTGAACCGAACGCAGAACCTGCGACAACGTCGCATTCCGGGCGATGATGGTGAGCTGACCATTGTTGTAAGTGACCTGCGGCGAAGTTGGAGGCGATTGCTCCAGCGTCTGCGGAGGTGCTGGTGCGGGCGCCGGTGGGTCGGGCGCAACCTTCTTGCTATGTGCATGCGTCTTTGCTTGCGGAGGCTTGGTAGTCGTCGCCACGGGCTTGGTTTGCTGCGAGACGCTTTGCGCCATCGGCTGGAGGCGGAGTCCTGCTACCAGCAACAATGTCAACACGAAAATTTGCCGGCGGCGTAACATAACAATTGGACGGCCCTGCACCCGGGAGGTTTTCTGCGCGGCCCGTCGGTTTATTCTAACCCCAGAAGGGAACTGCCGTTGCCGTTTTGTGCGGATGAAAGCTCGCCCGCAAGAACCGGAATTCGATAACCATGACCCGGACATCGTTTACTTCATCTTCTGTTTGCAGATTCCTCGGGGTTATCCTGGCAATTCTGCCTTGGCTTTTTCTCTCCCCGGCAGCCTGCGCGCAGAGCTGTTTCAATGGCCCCGATCTTGACGCCGCAACGAAGAATGCTATCGAGGGCGCGGCCCGCAAGTATTTTGACATGTCGGCGCACGGGGATGTTGCCGGGCTGAAGGCCAATGCCATTCCAGCAATTGCCGGCGCTTTCGGCAGCATCGAGCAGGCAGTTGTCACAAACAAGCAATTTCTTGCTGAAGGACAGCCGGCAATTACGGGCTCCTACGTGCTGGACGCCTCGCAAGCCAAGGCTGCCCTGCCGCGGGCCGACTTCTACTGTGGCATTTACAATTCGGCCGACCGCATCGCTTTTTTCATTTCCAATTTGCCGCCGGGACGGTATGCCCTCGTCATTCAGAAGGTCTCCGGCAAACAGCCAATCACACTGACCTTGATTCTGCAGGACGTGGCGGGCGCGTGGCAGCTGGCCGGATACTATCCCCGGCTGGGCTCGATCGACGGCCACGATGGACAGTGGTATCTCACAAAGGCACGCGAGTTCAAGGCCAAGGGGCAGGTGCACAATGGCTGGCTTTACTATCTGACAGCGTGGGACTTGCTGGCGCCGGTGGACTTCATGAGCACGCCACAGCTTGACAAGATTGCCGACGAAATGCAAGCCTCACGCCCTGCCGACGTTCCCAGCGCTTCCTCTCCGCTCACGCTGTCCGCCGATGGCAAGACCTTTAAGATTCCAGAGATCACGCCCGTGACGATTGACGACAACCTTGACGTGCGCATTCGTTACGAGACCCCTGATGCAGCCAACTCGGGGCTCGCGTTCCAAGACAATATGGCCGCGATCAAAGCGCTGGTAGCAAAGTTTCCCGAGTTGCGTGATGCCTTTCATGCGGTTGCGGCCCGCGCGGTGGACAGTGCCGGACATGAGTACGGCTCCGTTGTGACGATGAAGGAAATCAAGTAGTCTTTGCCTCCTCCGGCGGTTTCAAGTGGCGGAAGTTGCGATACAGCAACAGGTCGTACACGATTTTGAGTGTTCCGCCCAGCACGAGGGGCGCAGAAAACGCAAGCCGCTGCATGACAAATCCGGAGAGCGCCGACGCTGCCGCCCATGCCCCTGTTCTAGCGATATTAGTTATCCCGCTGGCATAAGAGCGTTCCTCCGGTTGGACCAGGGCTGCCACATAGGACTGGCGCGTGGGCACGTCCATCTCCACAAATGTTTCCCGAAGCAGAAATAGCGCCACCGCCAATTTCGGGCCTGCGGCAAACGGCACAGCAATCAGAAACAGGCTCGAGGGCAGATGAGTGAACACCATCGTGTTCACCAGTCCGATTCGCTGGGCAATCCAGGCAGCTCCGAGATGTGAAAGCGCGTTCAGTACATGCACGGCGAAAAATAAGAGTGCGAGCTGCTGTTCCTTTATCCCGAATCGTTGAAAAAACCAATAGGAGACCAACGCGTCGGTCAGGAAGCCTCCGCCGAAGGCGTCAATCGCAAACAAGCTGGCGATGCGATGGATGGTTTTCTTGCTCTGCGGCGAAACAATGCCTTCGTGTTTCACGGGCCTGTGGTGGTGCACCAATTCCTGTTGCGCTGGAAGTAGAAGATACAAAGCTGCTACGCCGGCATGAAGGAGCGCATATCCGGTGAAAACATAACGGTATGCCGTCACCAGGTCTGCCTGTGTCCAGGCGCTGATGGCCAACG
>JBKQKT010000318.1:0-2619 GCA_052147365.1 Candidatus Korobacteraceae bacterium
TGTCAACGTCAACGCCAGCCAAGCCAGCTGGTCCTCGTCTGGACCTTTGTCGAGCGGCTGCCTGTACTTCGATTCTGCGCCACTGGATTGCTTCGTCAATGCGGCCGATCCGCTCTCCGTACCCATGCAGTTGTCCGAAATCGATACAGTGTCCAAAATTCGCACACTCCGGCTGTCGTCATTTGAAACACAACCGCAGTTCCAGGGAATGTCCGCCCACGTTACAAGCAAGCGATACGGAAGTCAAGGTTTGCGGTCACGCAATCGATCTTGAGTCTGAAGTTTCTCGCCGACCGTAACCGCACGATGAGTTCAAATTGCCTGAGGCTCGCCGACCTCATATAGATAAAGATTCCGATCCTTGATGCCAAGCGATGGCCAGGTCTCACGCCAGGCCGCTAAATGGGCCGACTTGAAATGGTCATCGAGCGCTGAGCGATCCGTCCAGCGCCCCTTGATATGGATGAGGCCCGCCTCAAGCACGTCCTCGGCGTAACAATATTCCAGGCACCCGGCCTCCGCACTGCTGGCCTCGATCATGGCTGCCATACTCGGCCGTGCATCCTCCATGCACTCTGCAGAAAGCCTCACCATCCCGACAATCAGCAGCATATGGCCACCTCTACGTCCCTGCGTCAGTGCTCCCTAATTTTTCCCGTAGCCAATCCAGCATCACAGGCGATACGCGCTCCATCGACGCCAGCCGAAACGTGATCTTCTCCGCTTCGATAATGTGATCGTGTCCGGCTAGCTCGACCATCGCGTCGGCGTGCGCCAATAAAAGATCGTGCGAAGCCTTCAGCCCAGCCCATGGACTCGTCGCCGCGCAAAGACAAACTTCAGGCCGCACGTGGGCAAGCACGCTGTTCGATTCGAAGATGACGCCGCATTGCGGCCCGCACTCGCGCAGAATCCGATCCACAATCGGTCCCAGCGAATCCGCGTCCTGCCTGAACGCTCCATCGCTCGCGGTCACCAGCAGCGCGCGCCGCGCTCCGGCTGCAAGATAGCGTGCCGTGTCAGTCGTATCTCCCGGCGCCGTCTCTTCCCAGATCGGGGTCGAATTCCCATGCTCGTGCGTTGTGATTTTCACTGCAGTCCACGAAATCTCCGGCAGCGTGCGCATCAGTCCGCACACTAGCGCCGTTTTCCCAGCGCCGCGCCCGCCCCCGCCAACGACAATCACAGCCATCGAAATCCTCGGGCTTTAGCTATTAGCTTTTAGCCCTTTGCTTTTTTTGCAAGAACCAAAACCGCCGGATCAATCGCGCAGGAGCTAAATGCTAGGGGCTAACAGCTTTCTTCTGCTTTCTCGCCAATCGCGCCACCACCGCCTGCTCCCTCAGCACTTCTCTCAGCGGCCGCGCCGGAGTGCCCCAGTGCACTGTTCCCGGCTTCAATCCATCGTTCGTCACCGTTGCACCGCTGAAGACTCCAGCCTGCCCTCCCAGAATCACGCCCGGCCCAATGTGTACATGATCGCCGATGCCCACCTGCCCCGCGAGCACCGCGCCCTTTCCAATCGTGCTCGACCCGCTGATCCCCGTCAGCGCAACCAGAATGGCGTCCTCGCCGATGTCGCAGTTGTGCGCCACATGCACCAGGTTATCGAATTTCGCTCCGCGTCGAATGCGCGTCTCTCCCAGCGCGCCTCGATCCACAGTCGAATTCGCGCCGATCTCGACGTCGTCCTCAATCACCAGCGTTCCCTGCTGCGGAAACTGAGTGTACGCGCCGGTCGCCGAATCGCGCACATACCCAAACCCATCCGCACCGAGCACCACGCCGGCGTGAATCACCACGCGATTGCCGATCGTTGTTCCGGGATAAATCACAACGCGCGGATAAATCCGGCAGTGCGCTCCGATCCTCACACCCTCGCCAATTACCGCGCCTGCCTCAACGCGGGTTTCGTCGCCGACGACCGCGTCCTTACCGACCACCGCATGCGCCCCCACGGTCACGCCGCTCCCGAGCATCGCACCTTCGCCAATCACCGCCGTCTCGTGAATCCACCCGCATTCAATCTTGGGACGCAGCAACTTCGCCGCTCGCGCAAACCACAGCTTTGGCTGGTCTGTCTCAATCACGACTATCGAAGCGTTCGCCGCGTAGCCCCCGCCCATTCCCGGCTTCAGAACCACCGCCGCCGCGCGACTGGTGAACGCCTCATTAGCCGAAGCATCATCTTCGGCAAACACAATCTCGCTGGCGCGAGCGTTCGCCGGTGAATTCACGCCTGTAACAGCAAGCCCTGCATCGCCCTGCACCAGCTTCCCGCCGAGTTGTTCAATCAATTCGCCAATGGTCATCGATGGTCCTTAGTCCCTGGTCCTGCAGCCCCACAGTCCCTTTTCAGTACAAGCTCCGCTCCCCCGCCGGCCGGGTCTTCCATCTCCGGTGAATCCACAACCACTGGTCAGGATAGCGCCGAATCCACTCTTCAAGCACCGCCGTCGCCCGCCGTGTGCCTTCCAGGATGTCCGCGGCCGCATCGTCGGTCCTCGGAATCTCCACCTCCGGCCCGAAGCGCAGCACGTATTTCTGCTCCTCTGGCTCCCACACCATGAACCCCGGTAGCACCGCCGCGCCCGTCTTTCGCGCCACGTGCGCCAACCC
>JBKQKT010000319.1:0-8700 GCA_052147365.1 Candidatus Korobacteraceae bacterium
ACGCGATGACGAGGCGCTGACGCCGCCCGCGGTCTCCGGCGAGGACCAACGGGAGCTGGTCGTGGCCGAGACCTTCGTGCATTGGCACGACGCGAAACTGGCGCGCGCGCTGCTCGAGTCCGCGAACATCCCCGCGTACCTGGCGGATGAGCACTCCCAGGCGGCCGACGGGGGAGCGGGCGCGCTCGGCGGAATGCGGCTGTTTGTCCCGGCGCCGTTTCTGGAGCAGGCTCGCGCCCTTCTTCACACGCGGGTCTCCGACCAGGACTTGGCCGCGCAGGCAGCGGAAGATCCCTCTTGACCCACTTCGGCAGAGCCCACTTCAGCCCAGCCACGAAGTTCAGCTTTGTCTTGCAGGTCTCTTCCTTGACGACGGAAGTTAGATTAGCGACGCCTCCCGCCCCCGCCGCCAGATGACTGCCTCTGCTGCATCTGCTGCATCTGCTGCGTGTGTCCTTGGTGCATTTGCTGCGTCTGTTGCTGGTGCCGCTGCTCCGTTTGCTGCTGTCTCCCCTGATCGGCGTTCTGTTTCGCCAACTGCTGATGTTCCTTGTCCTGCTGCTGCTGGAGTTTCTGCCGATCCTGATTCTGCTGCGCTACCAGCTTGTCCTGCTGCTTCTGGTATTTCTGGTCCTGCGATGCGGTCCCTGTCTTAGGAGTAGCGGGGCGCTCGACGGGCGGCAGCTCCTTAGGATGGGACGCAAGGTTGGCGCGAGGAGTCGCCGTGACTGGCGGCGCGCCGTGGTTCGCGGAAAGCCGTTGCTGGGGGGTATTGCGGGCCGAGTACGCGTGCTGGGTTTGAGCGGATACAGGCCCAATATGTCTGCCGCGAGCAGCCGCCTCTTCGTCAGAAGTGGCGCGCGCGTCGATCCCGCCGTTACCGCCGTTGTAGCTGACGCGGTTAGCGTTCTCGTTCACTCTCGTGTTGTAAACGTTGTGGATGGCATTGGCGTCTACTCGATTCACCGCCGTGTTGTAGAAAAAATGCCCATTATCCCAGCGGCCGCCTTCAGAGCCACGACCGAAGTATCCGAAGCCATAGTCGATCCCACCATAGAAACCCACTGACAGGCCCCAGTAGCCTTCATTGAAAAAGAATCCGCTGCCGCCCCAACCCCAATAGCCCGGAGTCCAGAGGTACCCGGCCTCGGGAGGCATCACCCATGTGCCCGGTACCCAGTAGTAATCACCATCCCAAGCCCAATACCCAGGCGTCCAGATATAACCGTCGCCGGGACAAACAGGCTGCTCGTAAACGGGCAGTGCCGGGGGCGCTACAGTGATGGCTACACCGACTTGCGAGAAAGACGTCGTCGACAGAAATGGCATTGCTAGTGCCAGCAATAGCGAAAGAATGACGCGGATACGCGTTAGGTTTCCTCCTGCCGATTGTCCGTCGGCTGATGCCGTTTCAATGGCGGCACCAAGGCGCAATTGTTATTTCTCCTCCAGTTTCTGATCGTAGACACTGGGAGAGAGCAGGACTGTGCAATAGGGAACACCGAGTAAACCAAAAGAAGCGGCGGTCCTGCCGCGTGCTGGACACTCGCAAGGTGGGCAATGGGCAGCCGTTCGTGAACGAGTTGACCGTGGATGTGGTGGACAGTGTATGCCGGACCATCGAACCAGTCGCAGCCGTATGTCTTTAAGGCGACGGTGGTGCCGTCGGTTCCGCTGGGATACCTGACGCTGTGGCCGGACGGGCCCTTCACCTCCGGTAAGGCTGTAAAGCAGACTTAATGTCCAGTTGCCGTTGGCAGGCCAAAAAACCCGCCGCCTGGGGGTGTAGATTTTCGGTGTGGTGGTTCTCGCAAAGTTGCAGGACGGAGACTTCTATCCTGGCCTGCTTAGCGAAGGCTTTTTGTCCGGGCCTGTCGTTACTTGTTCAAAGTGCGGCTGCGAATACCGCGTCTTCTACGGCTCGGACGAAACCCCTGCCTCCGTTGTAATGGAAGGCGGCGACATTCCGTCGCTTGACAAGGCCGTTGAGCAATCACATCCCCAGCACTGTCAAAATCGGATACGGGTGGGGACGCAGGATTTGCCGCTGTACCGTTCTGCCATTCTCCACCGCCTTTTGACAGTGACACGGGATTAGCCCACTCTCCTCGATTTCTGCGAGTTGACGTTTATCCGGAACTTCTGGCCCGCGTCGACGGGAGTCCGTTCTGGCCTATACATTCAGAGTCGCCCGTGACTCAGGGATAATTCTCTGGGCGGCCAAGATACCCTGCCAGGTCGAACTCGTCTCAATTAGGCCAGTTCACGAGAAGGCGATTTGTCGCCGAACGAGAATGTAGACGCGGCTAGCGGTCGCGGTAGGGGGACCATCGTCACGCCCGCTTGGGAGCTTTCGTTCCTGTCTTTCGCCCAGCGGCGGGCTTTTTCCCAGTTGCTGCAGCAGGTTTTCTCTTTTTCGCCACGACAGTTTTTCTCGCTTTGGCTGCGGTGGTGTTTCTCGCTTTGACCACGCTAGTTTTTCCCGCTTTGACCCCGGCTTCAATCGGAGCTGGCAATTCCGGCCTGGCCGGTTTCGGAGTGCGATGATGGCCATGGTGCAGCGCCTGGATGTGCGCAGTTTCTTCCTCCGTCCGCCGCTGACTGTTTTTATCTTTTCGGCGCTCGTCCTCGAGATATTCCGGAATCGTTTTAGTTGTCATGGCCGTAGTGTGGCAGAACTATCCCGTCCGAGCTGTTCAATCTTGGCCACTCGGTGACAAATCAAGGGTCGCCGCGACAGTGGCCCCGGGTGAATTTTTGTTGATCGACTGATCGACTGTTGACCGGAGTTGTGAGAGCTGCGGTCAATTTGGTTGCCGGCAGCCCTGATACGCCCCGCTGCTCGAGAAAGCTTCTTATTCGAGCATCGTTATTGTGCGGATTCGCCGCGTCAAAAAACCTTCCACACGTAATGGCCTAAAAAAGCCAGCAGCAGCAAACATCCTGCACACATCCAAATGACAAAATGCGCGGTCAGTTTTGGAGAATTGATCTCCTTCTTGTCCATGGCTAAAGAATACTCCCAACGGCACGGAACTTGCCCAATGCCGACAAGGCCAGCATGCTCTGGTCGCCCCGCCCACGGTTACCCTTGCTTCGCGGATCCGATGTCCGGGCCTCGGCATTGGACGGGTCGACTCGTTATTTGGCCCGAGTCCGATTTTGATTGCATAATCCTACCAGTGTTACCGTGAGTCTACTCAGGCAATTCTCCGATCGTTGGCGATACTCAGTGCGTGGATCTTGTTTTTTTCGGGCGTGAACAGTCCATTGGAGACCATTGCTGATGAACATACTGGACCTCGTTGTCGGAAAGCCTATCCAGACCAGCGACGAACGTGCCGAGCAGATCGCTCCTGCGCAGGGGATCCCGATCTTTGGCCTCGACGCGCTTAGCTCGGCTGCTTATGGCCCGGAGGCGGCCCTCAGCCTTCTGATTCCCCTTGGCCTTCTCGGTGTCCGATATATCATCCCTGTAAGCGCCGCCATCATCACGTTACTGGTGATCGTGTACTTCTCCTATCGCCAGACCATCGCCGCCTATCCGTCCGGCGGGGGCTCCTATACTGTGGCGCGCTTCAACCTTGGCGCATCTGCCAGCCTGCTTGCGGCAGCCGCGCTTCTCGCTGATTACATCCTCACGGCCGCAGTGGGAATTTCCGCAGGAGTGGGCGCCTTGGTCTCAGCCGTTCCATCCCTGCTGCCGCACACGGTTTCCATCTGCGTCGGCATTCTTATCGTCATCACTATCCTCAATCTCCGCGGCGTGCGCGATGCCGGCCTTGCTTTCGCAGTCCCCACTTATCTCTTTGTCGGCACGCTTCTCATTACCATCGCGGTAGGGACATTCCGGGTTGTCCTCAGCGGCGGGCACCCTACACCGGTCGTTCCGCCTGCACCTCCGTTGCCCACGACCACAGTCGTCAGTTACTGGCTACTGCTGAAAGTTTTTGCCAGCGGCTGCACGGCATTGACTGGCGTCGAAGCGGTCAGCAACGGCGTGAAAGCCTTCCGCGAGCCGGCGGTGAAAAACGCGCAGCGGGCTCTGACCGTGATTATTTTTCTTCTTGCGGTACTGCTGGCTGGCATTTCCTATCTGGTGAAGGCATACGGCATCGTCGCAACTGACCCGGGCCTGCCCGGCTACCAGAGTCTTCTCTCCATGCTAAGCGCGGCCGTTTTCGGCAAGGGCTTTTTCTACTACCTGACCATCGCTTCCATTCTCGTTGTTTTGTCGCTCTCCGCCAATACTGCTTTCGCCGATTTTCCGCGTCTCAGCCGCGCCATCGCGCAGAACAACTACCTCCCGCACGTCTTCGGGTACCGCGGGAGACGGTTGGTCTACACCTACGGCATCGTCGTCCTAGCGGTACTCTGTGGCGGCCTGCTCATCCTGTTCGGCGGAGTCACGGACCGGCTGATTCCCCTCTATGCGGTTGGCGCCTTTCTGGCCTTCACGCTGTCACAATCGGGCATGGTAAGGCACTGGTGGAAGAATGGTGGTCCGCTTTGGCGAAGGAAGGTATTCGTCAACGGCCTGGGCGGGGCAGTCACCGGCATCACCGTCGTTGTTGTTCTGTTTGCAAAGTTCCTGCAAGGCGCATGGATTACGCTGCTGTTCATTCCGCTGACGATTGTCATCTTCGTGCTTGTCCGCCGCCACTACCACTCGGTCAGGGTGCTCACGGCTTGCAAGGACCCAGTTGACGTGGCAGGTCTCAACCGACCTCCCATTGCCGTCATCGTCATCGACCGCTGGAGCAGTATCACCCGCCAGGGAATTGAATTTGCCGCCCGGCTCTCCCCGGAAGTCATCGCCCTGCACGTTACGCTCACCGAGTACAACGCGGTACTGCAGGAGGAATGGGAACGCTACGTTGAGAAACCTTTCCGCGCGGCCGGCAAGGAGCCTCCCCAACTCCATGCTCTGCCTTCTCCCTACCGCTTCGTCATCGTTCCCATCGTTCAGTTCATTCTCGATCTTTCGAAAAAACATCCTGCTCGCAATATCATCGTGGTCATACCGGAGCTCGTGGAGGACAAATGGTACGAGTACTTCCTCCACAATCAGCGTGCCCATCTTCTGGAATGGGTGCTTCTCGCCCGCGGCAATGAACGCATCTTCGCCGTGAGTGCGCCCTGGTACATCGGGCAACAGACATGAATTCCATCGAGAGCGGAGGATCGTAATTATGAAGATCTCGGGCGAGCCTTGCACCAGCAATCGGCCGCTGCGCGCGCCTCTTGGGATCGCCATCCAAGACAAACCTCGATTCGCCTGGCCGCCTAGTTGGGAAGTCGCACATCTGACTTGGGGCAAGGTCATAGATCGAGGCCGGTTGACGGGTTACTCTTCCACAAACCGTCTTCCTTGCAGAACAAGAACGCAAGCTCGGGAGGTTAGGCGTTGATAGTTCTAAGCCGCCCGCGGATTTTGGGGAAAGCTGAACCGATTTCCCGTCGGTGTGTTCAATACTGCACAGACAGCCAACAGATCAGCGACTCACACTCCGCTTACAACAAAATTACCAATAGCCCGTGGAGTCACCCCAAATGTTATTTCTCGATAGCTTCCGCGCAGACACTGCCGCACAACCCACCCAAGAGAGATAGCTTTGACGCTATCTCTCGCCATGAGTCCTCACAGCCCCCTCCACGGGTTGTTTTTCTTCAGTATGTTACCTGAACACGCCAGAGTAATAAGTGGGCTGTGTATGGCATTGGCTCGCCCCCAGCAGTATCTGGTGCGGGGTGTTAGCCTTTTGTTTTGCACTTGATGCTTCTGACGGGGATTTCATGAACGATTCTCACCCGGCACATATTGACCTCCAGGTAATGGCTCGGCAGATCATGCTGGAGCATGGCTTTGAACCGGATTTTCCCGCGACGGTTCAGATGCAACTCGCGGACATCGAGGCGCGGCCCTCGCTGGCAGTTCCCTCTTCCAAGGATGTGCGCGACCTTCGCAACCTGCTCTGGTCGTCGATTGATAACGATGCTTCCCGCGATTTGGACCAGATTGAAGCGGCCGAACGGATCGCCGGCGGGGATGTCAAGGTGATGGTCGGTATCGCGGACGTGGATTCGTTTGTGGCGAAGGCCTCGCCGATTGATGACCATGCAGCGAAGGAGGCTACGACGGTTTATACCGGGGTGCGCAACTTCCCAATGCTACCGGAGGAACTTTCGACTGGGGCTTCGTCGCTGCTTGAAAACCAGGACAGATTGGCAGTAGTTACCGAGTTTGTAGTGGACGCCGACGGCAAGGTGAATTCAGAGACGGTGTATCGGGCACTGGTTCGAAATAAGGCACAGCTCATGTACAACGCCGTGGGGAGTTGGCTGGAGGGGGCGATGGCGGCCCCGCCGAAGGTGGCCTCATCCACCGAGTTGCAAGAGCAACTGAAGTTACAAAACGAAGTCGCACAGGCGCTGAAGAGAAAGCGCTTCCTTCACGGGGCGTTGAATATTGATACGAACGAAGTCCTTCCGGTAGTGCTGAACCAGCAGGTGGTGGACATCGCAAAACAGGTGAGGAATCATGCCACGGACCTGATCGAGGACTTCATGATCGGGGCCAATGGCGTTGTGGCGCGACTCCTCGAAAAGGTCTCTTCGCTGCGTCGCATCGTGAAAACTCCGGAGCGATGGGACCGGATTGTTCGACTGGCGGCGGCACGTGGTGAGACCTTGCCGACGCAACCTGATTCCAAGGCACTCAACGATTTCCTACTTAAGCGCAAGGCCGCCGATCCGGACCATTTTGCGGACCTGTCCCTGGCTGTCATCAAGCTGATTGGGCCGGGGGAGTATGTGCTGGAGCGTCCGGGCGATACGGAGCAAGGGCACTTCGGTTTGGCGGTTCAAGATTACACGCACTCGACGGCGCCCAACCGGAGGTTTGCTGATGTTATCACGCAGAGGCTGATCAAGACCTTTCTTGCGGGGGCACCCGGGCCCTATTCCGATGATGAACTGGCTGGCATCGCAAGAAACTGCACGTTGAAAGAAGATGCAGCGCGAAAAGTTGAGCGCGAGATGTCAAAGCGGCTGGCAGCGGTGGCGATGAGCTCACGGATCGGCGAAACTTTCGACGCGATCGTCACCGGTGTGACTCCACACGGGACATTTGTTCGTGTCATGCAACCTCACATTGAAGGACTATTGACGCAAGGGCACCAGGGGTTGGACGTCGGTGATAAGTTGCGGGCGAAACTCACGCGGACTGATGTCCAGCGTGGATACATTGATTTTTCCCGCGTTTGACACCCGGCTATTTAATCCAACTCCAGTCACCTCGATCTCGTAACTAGTCAGTGGCTGCATCTTACAAAAGACGCGGCGGCTTCCAACTCGCCGTTTTCCATTTCAGGGATCAAAGAATCGATCGGTTCAGAGCGCAGAAGTCCGGCTGTGGCAGGTTGCCGCTCCGTGCGTCGGAGCGACAAGCAAAAGTCCTACTCGTAGCCACCGAGATACGGGAACGATCCACCGCAAATCGACACTCTCCGGCGAGCAGGGAGCGACCATGAGTTTTTTCAGGCATAAGGAGATCTTTCGATCCGATGTGGGCTTTCGGGTCAACGGGGAACCGACCGAAGCCAGCTCCCCGGCCCATCGGCTCGATGAGTCTCCGGCTGGCTATTCCTCGGCGGGTTGGTCTCCACCAGAGCCCGCCTCCGCTTCGCCAGCCGAGGATAACCTCGAAGGAGAAGAGGCTGTTTGAATGAGGAAAATTCATTGACTGGCAGGTATGCCAATCGAGGACTGTCTCAAGAGAAGGGGTCACCCCAAAAGACTGTGCCCAATTTTGCGCCTACCCCCTGCCCTTCTCACCTATTCGGAAGTGACAGGGGCGCGGCAGCAAGATGCTCAAAACCCTCATGAATACAGCGTGCTGACACTTGGTGACACTTTCGCTAAGTTATTGATTCGCGGTGCGGCAACGGCTACGAACCAGAAGGTCGGGAGTTCCAATCTCTCAGGGCGCGCCATTTTTCGCGATGTTACCTGGTTCCGTGCTGCCGAATTGCTCCTTTTGGTTGCTGCCGAGCGGAACACTCCGCCAATAGCTTCGTGCAGTCATACACTGTTCGCGTATAGGGCATAGGGAGGCCCACGCGCTCGCCCAGCTCCACGACCGCGCCTACCAATGCTTCCAGCTCCATCGGCCGGCCCGCTTCGAGATCTTGCAGCATTGACGTTTTGTGCTCCCCAACTTTTTCCGCGCCTGCAATTCGCTGATCGATGGAAACAGGTAACTCCATACCCAATTTTCGGGACCCCGCTTCCACTTCCGGCATTATGTTTCGGATCACGGAACAAACGCCCGGGTCGCGCACCATCTGAACCAGCGTGGCCCGGGTCAGTGCACTGACCGGGTTAAACGAAGCGTTGCCTAGAACCTTGACCCAAATCTCGTGCCGGATGCGCGTGGTGACCGGGCAGCGCAGTCCGGACGCGATTAACGCCTCCGCAATTCGGCGACACCGATCGGAGCGGGTGCCATCCGGTTCGCCGAGCGAAATGCGATTCCCCTCGATGTGTTGAACCACTCCTGGTGCAGTGATTTCGGTCGAGAAGAAGACGATGGAGCCAACCACGCGGTGCGCTTCGATGGCCGAGGAAATCACACCGCCGCGATCGACACGCACCAGACGTAACCCCACCCCGTCACCCCCGAAACCCTGGCAGTACCCC
>JBKQKT010000320.1:0-2634 GCA_052147365.1 Candidatus Korobacteraceae bacterium
ACCCGCGTGTTCCGGCTGGCCTTTTTTGCAGTGGAACTGAACGTCAAGATGCCTGAGAACGCAAATATGAATTCGAGGCCGCGCGTGCTGAGCGGCATGCGCCCCACCGGCAAGCTGCACCTGGGCAACTACATGGGCGCGCTGGCCTATTGGGTCACTCTGCAAAATGAGTACGAGTGCTACTTCTTCATCGCCGACCTGCATGCGCTAACGACCGACTACGCCGACACATCGAAGATCGCGCCCAACACGATGGAGGTGGCGCTGGACTTTCTGGCCGCCGGCCTTGATCCGAAGAAATGCACCATCTTCGTGCAGAGCCAGGTGAAGCAGCACTACGAACTGCCTCTGCGGCTGGGGATGATTACGCCGCTCGGCTGGTTGGAGCGCGTGCCCAGCTACAAGGAGATGCAGGAAAACCTCGCCAACAAGGATCTGACCACCTACGGGTTCCTCGGCTATCCGGTGCTGATGGCCTCCGATATTCTTCTGTACCAGACACAGTATGTTCCCGTGGGCAACGACCAGACCGCGCACGTGGAGCTGACGCGCGAGGTGGCGCGGCGGTTCAACCAATACTATCCAAAGGTAATCAAGACCACAGGGCCGTTGGGGACGTTTCCTGCTGACGTTTTTCCCGAACCGAAGGCGGTGCTGACACCCTCGCCCAAGCTGCCCGGCACCGACGGCCGCAAGATGTCCAAGAGCTACGGCAACACGATTCTGTTAACCGATGCGGAGCCGGTGGTGCGGCAGAAGCTGAAGACCATGGTGACCGATCCGGCGCGCGTTCGACGCACTGACAAAGGGGATCCCGACAAGTGCCCGGTCCACGACCTACACAAGGTCTTCTCCGACGTTGAAACCGAAGCCAAAGTCGCTCGTGGCTGCCGCTCGGCGGGAATCGGCTGCATCGAATGTAAGAGTTGGTTGGCCGATCGCCTGGTGCAAATCCTACAGCCAATTCAAGCCCGTCGCGCCAGCTTTACAGAGGCGCAAGTGGAGGAGATTCTGAAGGACGGTAACAGCCGCGCCAGCGCCCGAGCCGAAGAGACGATGCGGCAAGTGCGCGCGGCCATGCAGATGGCGCTGACCAGCGAGACCGGCGAATAGGCAGGAAATGCAAATGCCAGAAAATACAATTCCGTGGTGGCGAAGGGCGCTGGAGTTTGCGTTGGGCGGCCTTCGCTCCGGATTTGGCTTTTTCCCGCGGCCCGCGCGGTTTGTACCGATTACAGCACCGATGTTTCCAGGCAGCTTCAAAGAAAATCTGGAAGAAGAAACAACTTTGACCGGTCTGTTCCTCAAACAGGAATCCGCTGTTGTCGCGCCGGCGGTCCCGGCAGGGCCTGCAGCGGAGCCTGCGCCAGTTTCCGTCCCGGCGAAGGACGAAGCTGCTTTGGTTGACATAGTCCCAGCCGCGGAGGTTGCTCTTGATACCGATTCCAAGCCGTCAGCCGCGGAGATTGCGGAAGCCGAAGTTGTGGATGAGGTAGCACAGGAGCCGGACGAAGAAGCCGAAGTCGTGGATGAGGCCGTTGAGGAGCCGGTTGAAGAGGCAAGATCCGAAGAGGAAGCCGAGCCTGTGGTTGAACCGGGAATCGCGGACACCCCGGAAGAGGTGGATGAGGCTCTCTCAGAGCCGCTCAAAGAGCCTGAGCCCGTGATGGAAGCCGAGCCGGAAGCTGCCGCCGAGCCTGTCCCGGCTCCCACCCTTAAACAGGCCGAGCCGATTGCCGAGTTGGCCCCTGCAGCCGAAGTTGCACAACAACTGGTGCTAACTACCCAGCCCAACGCAGACGAAAAAGCTGCCACCAAATTGGCCGCGCGGCAGAAGAAGTTGGACGAAGGCTCCGAGGAATCTCCTTTTTCGGTAATTGTGGGGCAGGTGTATGACGGCCCACTGGACCTGCTGCTGGACCTGATTCGCAAGCAGGATATCGACATCTACGACATCCCCATCGCCACCATCACCTCCCAGTTTCTGGCCTATGTGAACCAGCTCAAGGCCAGCGATGTGGACGTGGCGGGGGAGTTCATCTACACCGCTTCGCTGCTGATCCACATCAAGAGCAAGATGCTGCTGCCGCGCACGGCCACTGGGCCGGAAGACGCGGGGGAAGATCCGCGGCGGGAACTGGTGGAGCGGCTGCTGGAGCACGAGCGCTTCAAGAACGCCGCCCAGATGCTGCAACAGAAGCAGATGCTGGAGGCCGCCACGTGGACCAATCCCGGCGTGCGCGAGTTCAAGGACGATGAAGGCGCCGAGCCGGAGATCGCAGCCGATACAGTGGACCTGGTGCGCATCTTCCGCGACATTCTGGAGCGCGCCCGCAATCGCCCGGTGATCGACGTGGAGGAGGATTCTGTCACGGTGAGCCAGATGATTCAGTTTCTCGCGCGCCGCCTGACCATGGAAGACAAGCCGGTGGCTCTGCGCCGGCTGTTGAGCCACACCCGCAGCGAGCGGGCGCTGATCGCCATGTTCCTGGCGTTGCTGGAGATGGTCCGCTTGCAGGCTATTTTGCTTCGCCAGGACCGCCAGTTCAGCGAGATCTTCATCAAGAAGCACAGCGGCTTCGACGCGGTGATGAACGAAGGCCTGGGCAACGCAAGGGACGACTGGCGGTAGGC
>JBKQKT010000321.1:0-4278 GCA_052147365.1 Candidatus Korobacteraceae bacterium
GCTTGGTACCCTCTGAATTCCGTTTCTCAGTCAAAGCCCCCAAGACGATCACCCATGACCTGCGGCTGGATTGCAGTTCGGAGGTCTTGTCAGCATTTCTTGACCAAATCAAATGTCTCGGCGAAAAATTGGGGCCAGTACTGATCCAACTACCGCCGAGTCTCAAACTTGATCACGCCCGCGCGCGGCTGTTTCTATCGCTGCTTCGTGGGCGCTTTTCAGGAGACGTTGTATGGGAACCACGCCATGCTAGCTGGTTCGAGGACCAAAGTAATGATTTGCTGAAGGAATTTAACATTGCCCTCGTAGCCGCCGACCCAGAGTGAGTACATGCCTCATGGCAGGCCTGGTGGTCTGGCTACCCAGGCTTATTTTCGGCTCCACGGATCTCCCCGCCGATATTTCTCTGCGTACTCCGGTGACTACCTCAATGTGCTTGCCGCGCAATTGGCAAGCTTAGCCGCAGGAGCGCGTGTATGGTGTGTTTTCGACAACACCGCTTCCGGATCTGCAGCAGAAAACGCGCTAGAGTTGACTGCCAAGCTAAGGGAGCTCTGAATAAGCCCATCTCTTCGGGCAGACAGCCATTTGCCGGTCGGCGCCCGCATTCGGATTTGATGTTTTGTACTTTCGTCCGCTTCGGGGGCTTGTTGATCTGTTGATCAGCCAGCTTCGTGCCCGATGTCAGTCAGCGCAAGCCTTTTCTTGATGCCTCGATTCCCGACCGTGCCAACCGATCCAGCCACATTGATGCTCAGGAAGTTCTACAAAAGAGTGGGCCTCTGGAGCAGAATCGCACTTGAAACTATGCAGCAGAAATGCTACCGACTGACTCGCCAAGTTCTTGTAAATCGGCGGATGCCTTTTCGGTTAATGGGATGCTAGTGTTGATCGCCGTTCCAGCATGGTCGGACTTGATTTCCAGTGACCCGCCCAAGTCTCGCACTCGCTCCCGCATTCCGGCTAGTCCTACCCCTGTTCCAGAGCCAGATTGGAGCACGCCTTGCAGCTGATCCGTCGGTATTCCCCTACCATTGTCACTTACACCAAGCAGCACCTGTTTGTTGGCTACCAGTAGGCGGATGGCTACTTTTGAAGCATGCGAGTGTCGATGAACATTCGTCAGAGCTTCTTGCACGACACGAAACAAAGTAGTTTCTACGTCTCTATCGAGCCGATCGAACTCGGTGGGCAGATCAAGAATGACCTGAATGTCGCTTCGTTGGGCAAAGCCTTCTAGATACCATTGAAGCGCCGACTTCAAACCGACTTCGTCCAACAATGGCGGGTGAAGCAGATGGGAGACGGTACGTGTTTCGGTCAGACACTTGTCCACAATCTCGGAGCACTCTGAGGCAACTGCGGCCTGTTTCGCTTCCGTGGACGAAAGGAGATTGAGATTCATCTTCAGAGCCGTCAAGTATTGCCCTAGACTGTCATGTAATCCCCTAGCAATCCTCCTGCGTTCCTCATCCTGCAAGCTGAGGATTCGCCCACTAAGCCCCCTAGCCGCGTCTTCAGCCCGCTTGCGGGCGGTAACGTCGGAATTGATTTCCAGCCAGCCCGCTGGTTTCCCTTCGTTGTCCCGCAACGTAGTCCAGCGGCTGGCAACCACGATCTGACTGCCGTCTCGCTTGATGTGCCGAAGTTCTCCCTCCCATTTGTCGAGGCTTTTAATTTGTTCCAGAGGAACGGGAAACTCCGTGCGAAGAACTTCGCCGGCTAGCCTGCCCAGCACCTCTGCGCTGGTCCATCCATACAGCCGTTCGGCTCCCTGATTCCAATAAGAGATTTTGTCTTCTGCACACCGAACAAAAATTGCATCGTTTACCAAGTCAAGCAGGGCTGCTTTCTCCGATAGCTCAGATGTCTTTTGCTCAAGCTCGGCGGTTCGTTCGCTCACTCGTATTTCAAGCTCTTGACGCGCCTCGATCAGAGATTGTCGCAATTCTCGCTGTTCGTGGATGTTCGTGTTGGTTCCGAACCAACGGACGATGTTGCCCTCGCTGTTGCGGACTGGTCTGATGCGGGTCAGGAACCAGCGGAAAACGCCGTCAGCCCGCAGGAGGGGAAATTCCATCTCAAAGGGCTGCCCGTCCGCCAACGACGCTTTCCATCGTTCCAGTACCGAGGGCAATATTTCCGGGTCATGCACCGATTGCCAGCCCCATCCTTCCATTTGCCCAGGTGTGGTGCCCGTGTACTCGTACCATCTTGCGTTGTACCAGAAAATGTGGCCGTCGCCGCGTGCCATCCAGCATAGTTCTGGGATGGAGTCCGCCAACAAATGGTATTCGCATTCCTTCTCTCGAACCGATTGCTCGGCCAAGAGCCTTTTACGGTGTGACCTGCGGTTGGCCTCGCCAAGGGCGATGATGAAACCGGAAAGTACTCCAAACCCAACCAGCCCACCAATTTGCATTTTGGAGTCTTGTAGGCGGAAAGAATGCAAGGGCAGGAGAAACCAGTACCAAACCCCGAGAGCACTCATCAGTGTCGTGACAACAGATGGCCCAACACCGTAGTACCAAGCCGAGAAAACGACTGCCGCCCAGACAGTAAAGTAAGGGTTATTCGCCCCAAGCAAAGGCGAAAGCGTCTGTCGGAGCACCAGTGCAAGAACCGCAGTGAGCACCGCGAAAGCGTACCGTGCGGCAGTTGATTTGTTGTCAATTGAATCGACAGCGGTCTCCATGTTCAACCTCGCCCTACAGAGCGAAATAAACGGGTCTGTTCGCTACCGACAGAGATCGGAACAACGCAACTGATGTCGCCTACTGGCTCTTGTTCCAAACGTATAGAGAATTGGCGTCCGTAGCGGTGGCAACGTTACGGCCCCGTTTACGGGTTGCGCGATTCAACGCTGCACGAACCCGTTCCTTGCCCTCCGCCAGTTCAGCCAAGGGAAGCTTGAGTGCCACGCCCTCTTCTAGTTGATCGAGATCGGAGAGGATTTTGGCAACGATCTGTTTGTGCTTTCCATTACGACCTTGCGGGACATCCCCCTGCGCCATCGTGTGGAAATTCATGGGAACCTTTTGGGATCGCGGGCTCATACTTAGCTCCTTGGGTTAGATCCACACGTTAACTTAACGTGAGGTAATCGTAATCTCACGTTCGCGATTCGTGCAAGCGAAATTTAAATCACGTCACGACAGTCTGACCGCCACGAGAACTTCTCCTGACCCCCCCCCTAAGATCTGCTACATCAATAACTTAGCGGCAGCTAAATGAAATTCGGTTTCCCTAACAATATGACCCGTACGACTTCCCATCTGCTACCGTTCAGACGATCAGAAGGGAGTAGTCGCAATGCAGAAGTCCAAGACATATTTCGAGCAGATTCCAGTGGAGCTTGTAGAGAAGATTGCCAAAGAGGACGTTCCTGACGACAACGACACAAACGACGGCGCGGTCACAACCATCGGAACCAACAAATTGAAGCCTCATCGCTTGCCCTCGCTGGGAAAAAACGGAAAGAGTGAGTAACTATGCAACTCCCAAAAGAAACGAAAGCGGACGAAGACATTCGACACGCAGAATGGCAAGAGCCGTACCAACAAGCTCTGCTTGAACTCGATCAGAAAAAATTGAGAGAGCGCATAGCCGCTGCGGAAACGGCAATTTCCAATCGGCTGCGAGCCATTGCTGGCAGTTCGAACCATCACGCTGAGCGACAGGCCATTGACGATGCCGTCTCATCATTACGCGCACTGAAGCGCAACAGCCATTGAGGGGAAGGGCGATGATTTGGCTCTCCCGGACGGTCGTGGGGTGGGAGCCAGATCAGCAGCGCGTAGTCTGCACGCGATTGGGATCCCAATGCGCCACTTCGATTCAGACATGGCACCGAAGGTCGCATCGCACCGTTGAATGCAAGAGACGTAAAAGTCAATACCAGAGGGAGACGACGCAGCAATTTCAGTCTGCCCCAGTTACCGCGACGTCCTGGTTATCTAAGCAAAACTGATCGTTTTCACTCAGGTCGATAGAAGTGGAATAGTGAAATGGCCATTGTTGCGCTCGCGTTGGGGGACAGCGGTTAAGTGGACGAACAAAAAGCGGAGTGCAAATTAGCACTCCGCCACATATCAAGAAAATGGGTCGACTCAGTCTGCCGTCTTGCGAACCTTCTGCTTGATTGCTTTTTGGTCTCGTTTCGCGGCGAATTCTTTGGCTACGGCCTTTTGTACCTTCTCCCCATCGACCCGATAGCGTTTGGCAGCATCCATGAGAATGTCGTCGCGGCTGGCGGTGGATCGCTGATACGCCGAATCC